>JBJYXQ010000750.1:0-3387 GCA_046260035.1 Anaerolineae bacterium | reverse complement strand
CAACTCCATTATACTTGCGTTATCCCCGAGTGATAACATCAGGAATCTGAAGTGAGGCTGGTTTGAGACAAAGACGCTACAGAATTGCATGGTTGCTGTTCATCCTGCTGACCGTGCTTATACTCGGCAGCGCGTGGCTGTATACCAACTGGAGATCGAGCCAGACGATGTTGCCGCCAGGATTGATTATCAATGGACTGCCGATGGGCGGGATGACCCGCGAGCAAGCCCTGGAGGCCATCGATCAGGCGTACACCAGACCGATCACAGTCTACTATGCCAGCAAACTCACCCCTCTTTTGCTACCGGAGATGGTGGAGCTATCGGTCGACCTGGAAACGACCACCCAAAACCTGGACGCCGTCCTCGGTACGCGCGGTAGCATCCAGGGCTTCATCACGTACCTGGCCGACCGGTTGTTACAGCGTGAGCCAGAAACCCAAGAAGTGGTCGCTGTGGTGAACTACTCTCGCGAGCGCGTCGATGCGTTCCTGGCACGGACGGCCCAGAAGTATGACCAGCCGCCGCAAAAGCCTGTGCTGCTGTCGGAAGCGGGAACGTTCCGCCCGCCGCAAGACGGAACGACATTGGACATCGACGCCTCGCTGCCGCCGCTGATCAAAGCTATCCTTGCCGCCGCGCCCCAAGACCGCGAGGTCCATCTAGTCGTCGACATCGAACCCGCGCCTGAAGCGTCCAGCGACATCCTACGCGAGGCGCTCAACGCCGCGCTCGCTGACTTCACGGGCGTGGCGGGCATCTTTGCCAAGGACTTGCGCCGGGGACGGGAGTTCTGCTACAACTGTGACGTCGCATTTTCGGGAGCGGGCACGCTGAAGATCGCGATCGCGCTGGAGACTTACGCCACCCTCGATGCAGCGCCCAACACCGAGATGACGCGCCAGCTCAACACGCTGTTCGCCGAAGGCGACAACACCGCCGCCAACCAGCTCATCACCCAGATCGGCAGTGGCGACGCCTATAGCGGAGCGCTGCGCGTGACCGATATGCTCTGGGGCTTGGGACTGCAAAATACGTTCATCGCCGTGCCCTACGATGTCTCTGAAACGAGCATCCCGCCAGAAATTGCCGACCTGGCAACCTCTCGCACGGCCCTCAATACGGATCCTGATCCGGCCCGGCAGACTACGCCTATCGACATGGGGCTGCTGATGGAAGGGCTGTATTATGGCGCACAGGATGGCGGATTCCTGCGCGCGGTCTATCCGCAGAAGATCACAGCGGCAGAATGTCAGGACATCCTCACTGGATTGACGCAGTACACGATCAATCCGCTGTTGGCGGCGGGGATGCCCGTCGGGACGCGCGTCGCGCACAAGCATGGCTGGGCTGGTGCGGCACACGCCGACGTCGCCCTGGTCTACGGACCGCAGGCCGACTTCGTGCTGACAGCCTTCCTGTATCAGCCAGCATGGTTGGTCTGGGATGAGAGTGCGCCCACTTTTGCTACGATCGGGCAGTTGGTCTACCGCTTCTACAATGGGGACGAGTGATACGATTTTAGATTTCGGATTTTGGACTTTGGATTTTGGATTTGAGATTGGGCTATTGCAAAATAGGGACAAAGCTTTGAGCAGCAACGATGGTTTGGCCCCCGGGGGTGAGTGTCCACTGGATGAAAGCCCGCGTCGTCCCTTGCGGTTCGCCCATCGTCACCAAAAATAGCTCGCGCGAGAGGGGATAGAGTCCGGCAGCGATGGTCTCCGGCGCGGGCGGCACGCCCTCTATCGCCAGCGCCCGCACCTGCCCATCCAGCCAGGCCGTCGATAGATACCCCACCGCGAGGGATTCCTGGCTCACGGAGTCGTGCGCGGCCAGGCTAGTGGGAGCCAGCAGCGCCGTCAAGGTCACGCGAGTATCGTGCATCACGTGCGCCTGGAAGAAATCGAAATCTCCGGACGCCTCCTCACGGCTGATGATCTGCGGCGATCCCGGCACCCCTCCCCACGACGCCCAATCCTCGACGCGCCCGCCGAAAAGCAACCGCATTTGCTCCATCGTCACGCCTGGAAGCCCGTTCTGCGGATTGACGATCACCGCCAGTCCATCCCGTGCAAAGGTGGCGCGCCACGTGTTTTCCGGCGCAGTCGCGGGCAACCAGGTGAGGGCCGCAATATCGGCATCAGCGTTGATCAAGGCGTGCAGAGCCAATTCATCCGCACGCTCGACAACGACGATCTGCGCTGCCGGTTCTTCGTGTTGATAAGCGGAAGCCAGCGCCATCAACAATGGCGCGAGACTTTCCGGGCATACGATCTGGACGATCTGGGGAGTAACCGCTACCGGCTGCGGCGTCGGCGTGGGGATCAGGGCAACGGGCGAGGTGCATGCAGCCAGCACGCTGGTCAAGGCCAGCAACGCAGCGACCCAACGTCTCACGCAAGCACTCCGGTCAACACCAGCACGCCGAACGTCGCGCAGTAGAGGGCAAAGGGCCACAGACTGCGCCGCCGTACCAACATCAGCAGGCCGGCAATGGCCAGGTAACCGGTGAGGCCAGCAGCGAGAAAGCCTGCGCCAAAGATTTGGAGTTGAACCCCGCCTATGCCAGCACGCAGCACTTTGTACACCTGGTACAAACCGCCGCCGAGCACAATCGGTACGGCAAGCAAGAAGCTGAAACGCGTCGCATCCTCGCGCCGGTAGCCGAGCAGCAACCCGGTGGCAATCGTCGAACCGGAGCGGCTGAGGCCGGGCACGATCGCCAGCGCCTGCGCCAGGCCGATCAACAAAGCGTGCCACCAGGACATCGCCGTGATGGGCAGTTCACGCTTGGCAAGGTACTCCGAAAGCAGCAACAACGCCGCCGTCACCAGCAAAAAGCTGGCTGCGGCTTTGGGCATGCCAAAAAGCTTCTCGAAATAGTCCTGCAATAGCACACCGAGGATGCCACCGGGGATGGTTGCCACGACGAGAGCCCAGGCCAGGCGCGCATTCGGGTCATCCAACTGCCGCGTGCGCAGGCTCTTCAAGGCCGCGCGCGCCAGGCGCCACAGATCGCTCCAGAAGTAGATGAGAATTGCGACCAGTGTCCCCAAATGCAGGATCGTATCCAGCGCCAAACCGGGATCGGGCCAGCCCAACAGATGCGGTACAATCACCAGGTGTCCCGAACTGCTCACCGGTAAGAACTCCGTCGCGCCTTGCAGGATGCCCAAGAGTATCGCTTGCCACAGTGTCACGCGTCCACCTCCAATCGCAGATGCGGCTATGATAACAGCATCGATAAAAAGGGCAAGAACCACGGGGCGCTTGTCAAAAGCATGAACTGCGGTATAATCCCCAGCGTTCGGGGCATAGCGCAGCTTGGTAGCGCGCACGGTTCGGGTCCGTGAGGTCTGCGGTTCAAATCCGCATGCCCCGACT
>JBJYXQ010000749.1:0-2261 GCA_046260035.1 Anaerolineae bacterium | reverse complement strand
CCCAGTTTGAGCGACGCCAGCAACGTCGCGGCGTTCGCGTTGAAAATCTTGAGTGTGCTATGGCGCACCGCCGCTTGTTTGGCTTCCATTTGGGTCAGGTCACAACTGGTATCCTTAAGAAATAAAAAGCGCCCGGTCGCTGCGCACCACGCCAACAACGTCGGTGTGAGCAGTCGCTTGTAGGGATAGGGGCACTCGTAGAAACCCAGGGGAATGTCCGCCGGGAGGTGCGCCAGGAACCATTCCAGATTCCGCTGCCACACCGCATCGGATTCTTCAGGGGCCGCGAAGCGATTGGTCACCAACACCACCGCATCTACTCCTGTGGCGGCGATGCGCGAGACCTCTTCCACCTGTGCTGCCGGGTCGGTGGAGATATGGCCCGACGCAATCACCGGCACTTGGCCTTGTACCAGCTTGACCACGGTAGCGGCTAACTGCACGCGTTCTTCCAGCGACAGATAGAACATCTCACTGGATTGGCAGACGGCAAACAGGCCGTTGACCTGCCGGGCCAGATACCACGCGACCAGCGCCTCCAGGGCCGCTTCGTCCACGGTATCTGTATCAGTAAAGGGGGTGATCATCGTAGGCCAGATGCCATCTGCAATGGGATGTGTCATATGTGCTCTCCTAAAGTTCCGTCTTTCAATTGTTCATAGTCTAGTGTGAAATGCGCAAACGCCAAATCCGACTTTACTCGGCCTAGAGACGGCTGTCACTAGCGGGAAGGAGGGTAAATAACCCAAGTTGTCACTTTGCGCTAGGCCAAACCCTAAAGGTCTACAAATGCATTCTGTTGATTAAAAATCGCCGCAAACTATGCGCATTTGACAGCGCAAAGCCGTGAGAAGACCTTTAGGGTTTACGTGCAGCAACTTGAGTTAAATAATAACGCGGCCTCTATTTGAGGCCGCGTTATATAAACAACTTTCAGGATCCGTTTGACTGGATCTACTGTGTCAGGAAGCACATCTTACGGTGTGCTGTGTGACAAATCCACGTAGGGCCAGGGGCGCTCGTGGCAGTTCGGATTGTTGCAGAAGGTTTCCGTGTCGTGGCAGCCCACACAACTCTGATCGACGGTGTCACGGTGATCGGCTATCCACGTCGACGCCAGGTGGCTATCGGGTTGCCACGTGGTCTGGAAAGGCACGTCCGGCACGGTTTCACCCTCGGGTACAGTCTGCGGGATGGTATGGCAGATCGTACAATGCAGGCGGATGGATTGGTCCTCGCTGGCGAGGTGCTTGCCATCGTGACAGCGGAAACAGCCAGGGGATTCACTATGCGCCAGATTATCGGGATAGGTGTCGTGGTATACTTCCGCCTCCGGGAAGTGCGAAATCGAGTACAGATCCTTCAATACGCTGACGGTGTATTCCAGCGTCTGCTGCTGCGTTGCATAGACGTCTGGATAATTCACCCGGTAGAAATCAGGAATCGCCTCCAAAGCCACCATCGCTTCATCGTAACTGGCATGCGTTTCCATCGCGTTCCATGCCTCGCGCCGCAGGTAGGGTAGGTCTGTCGGGAGTCTTCCCGCTGCCATTGCCTCGTCGAGTAACACATCCGTCGATTTGAAGACGTGGGTCGCGCGGTTGTGGCAATCGATACAGTCCATCACCCGGATCTCGTATTGTCCCAGTTCCTCTTCACTCAGCGGATTGTTGGCATCGACGTAAGTCACCGTCTCGCCGTTGAGTTCTGCACGGACCCAGGGGATATTCTGACGCTGCGGGTCGGTGGCGATGTACTCGATCTTGTTCTCGATGTGCCAGTGGATACCACGTCCCTGTCCTAAACGCTCCGTCCCGCCGCCGATCTTGAGCAACATATAGGTGTTCGTCTGCGAGTTAGCTTCATCATTGGCAAAGTGTGAGATTTCCACGGCGCGATCGCTGTAGAAAACTTCGGGCCAGTGACAGTGTTCGCACACATCGCGTGCTGGGCGCAACGTCTCGACAGGGGAGGGAATGGGCCGCTCATACGTGTCGGTTGTGTATAGATACAGCTCCCGCAGCCCGTTCAACTTTGCATTGAGTTCGGCGGGGAGTCCCGGCCCGACGTGACATTCCGCGCAGCTTACGTGTGCGTGGAACGAGCGCTGGTAGGTCTCATATTCCGGCTGTGTTGCGTGGCAGATCGTGCCACAGAATTCCGTTGATGCGGTGTATTCGAATAGGTAATGCAATCCCAGGAATCCGACCAGGGCTGATCCCACCACGACGACCACAACCGCGATCACGCCACCACGATGG
>JBJYXQ010000748.1:0-17620 GCA_046260035.1 Anaerolineae bacterium | reverse complement strand
GCGCACCTGGCTTCGAACCAGGGGGTTGTGAGTTCGAGTCTCACCGGGGACTCATGCAAAAGCTTTACGCTAGCCACTTGGCAGTTGACGTGCGAAGTCACATGCCTGATGTTCCTCAGCCTTATCACTCTCGTAGTGTAATGCACTTCAGTTCCTGCTGGCTCAGAAATTTCGGCCTAAAGGCGGGTATATAAAGTGGATTTTCAGAAATCTCTTGGCTCACGACAATGACAAAGCCCTGGCAACCTTGTACGCTATAGTTGCGTATATGTAAAACCATAGTATGATAGAACGCATTGGTAACTGTGCTCGCTGAGACAAAAGAACGTCTCTAAAGGGCAGTAACAGCCCAATAGGAACGCTCAAAAAACTATTCTCATTTGGAGGTTGAAATGCCACTCTTTAAGAATTTCGGTCCGTTGGAGTTGATTTTGGTTATCGTGTTAGCCCTGATCATCTTTGGGCCTGGGCGTGTTGCGCGTCTGGGGGCAGAGCTCGGGAAGGGAATCCGTGGTTTCAAGGATGGCCTACAACCCAGCACCCCGAAAGAAGAAACAGAAGACGAAGAAGCAGAAGACGATAATTCCGAAGAAGCCTAGTCAGATATCACTAACTATCGAATCGCAGCCGGCTTGCCCGCGCCTGATTTATCGGCGTGTGGATTAACAAAAGCCGCTACTGCTGGAGACACAGGATGGAGTTTCTTAACATAGGAGGGGGTGAACTCCTTATCATCGTGCTGTTAGCGATCATACTTTTTGGTCCGGAAGACATTCTCAAAATTATGCGGACCATAGGGGAGTATACTCGCAAAGTACAGCAGATGTGGGCACAAATGTCGTCTGGCCTCAAGGGGGAATTCATCAACGAAGAACTCATCCCTGATGAGGTACAAGAAACAATCAACGAGACGAAGGCATCGGTTTCTGAGATTCAAAAAACCCTGGCTGATGTCAAAACCTCTACCGAAACAGATTTCAATGAAACCAAGGCCGTCGTTGAGGACGTCAAAACAACATTAGAAGAGATGTCAACGTCGGTAACCGATGGCGTGGAGGAACTTCCCAAAGCGCTAAAGGCAACATTGAAGGAACCGGCGCAGAAAGAAACATCCCCTAAAGATACAGTGCAAGTCCCCACACCGGTAATCCCCGTGGAGCCTGAATCGGTCGAAGTTATCGTACCCGCCGATACCGCCATCTCTACGCAGGATATCTCTGCAGAAGAGCCGGCATCTGCCGCCGCAGAAACACCTACCAATAACGAGGATGAATAAAATGGCGGAAGAAAATGGGATGACGCTCCTCGACCATATTCAAGAGCTGCGCAGACGATTGTTCCGCGTAGTGATCGCCATCATCGTCACGACACTCGCTGCCTCTGCCGTCGTGGACTACGTCGTCGCCTGGCTTGTTAAGCCGCTAGGGGGCGCACTCGTCATAGCCTTGAGTCCCACCGAGGCCCCGATCACCTACTTTAAAATCGCGCTGGCGATGGGTTTTGGGGTTTCCTTGCCTTACATCCTCTACCAGATTTACGGATTTCTAGCGCCGGGATTGTTTCCGAACGAGAGAAAAACCTTCCTGTTTGGAATTCCCGCGGCCTTGATCTTCTTTGTTCTTGGTGGGTTGTTCACGTTGCAGGTCCTAATGCCCATCAGTATGCCTGTGTTGATGGGCTTTTTCGGGTCGGTCGTGACACCGAGTTATTCGCTAGAGAAATACCTTGGTTTCACGACGACGTTGGCGCTATGGATGGGCATCCTGTTCCAGACACCACTGGTGATTTACGCGCTTGCACTGTTTGGTGTGGTGACGCCCCAGCAACTCAGTCGTAGCCGGCGGCTCATCATCTTCATTGCCGCTATTATTGCCGCGGTCATCACGCCAACAACGGACCCGGTCACCATGCTATTGGTTACCGGTCCGTTTATTGTACTTTACGAGCTTGGCATTCTCTTTTCGCGACTAGCTGCGCGCCAACGCGCGCGTCGTGCTAGCGAAGCCGAAGCTGCAATCGAAGCCGCACTAAAAGACGACTGACACAGACACCAGCATACCGGGCAAGTTCCACAGTGACTTGCCCGTTTTTTTGTATGTGGGAAGTTGACATTCTCCCATTGTCGGCTATTTTAGGTGTGGGAGAGTTATACTGTGGCATATATTAGGGCGTTAAAACGCATATTAGAATGGTTTTTCAAACCGCGGCAGATCAAGATTCCGCGGGTCGTTTGGATCATCCTGCTTGTTGGTGTGCTAGTGCTCCTCACTCGCCCCACCCCATCTCCGATAGAGCGCGAGGTCGAACGCACGGTCATTGTCACCGCCACGCCGCCAGCCTCCACGTGGTATATCCCCACACCGGTTCCCGGTTCACCGCCGATCACACCCACACCGGTTGGCAGCGGCGGGACGCTAGCCTTCTCCATGCGGCACAACGGCAACAGCGATATCTATCTCCTATCACAGAACACCGGTAATCTTTTGCGACTTACCTTTGATCCCGGCGAAGATCGTCACCCAGTCTGGGCGCCTGACGGGCAGCATCTTGCCTTTGCCTCACAACGCAACGATGGTTGGGATCTGTATCTCATCGAGATGAGCGCCGGAACTGTCATACGGCTAACACGCACACCGGATTATCAGGCCGCGCCATCATGGTCACCCGATGGAAAATGGCTGGCGTATGAGGCCTATGTTGATGGCAATCTCGATATCTACATCCTCAACGTGGAGCGCGGCGATAGCCAACGGCTAACCTCCGATCCAGAACCAGAGTATTCTCCAGCCTGGTCGCCAGACGGTCGCCACATCGCCTTTACCGCCTACCGCGACGACAACAAAGATTTGTACGTCATCTCACTAGATGATGGCATTACCGTCAACGTGAGTAATACACCCGATCAGAACGAGGATTACGCCGCGTGGTCACCCGATGGACGATATCTCGTCTACTCCGCTGGCGTGCCCGGCAACGAAACGATCTGGAAAATTCCCTTCGACAAAGAAGCCCTGGTGACCGGGATGCTGCGCCCAAGTCTCTTCGGCGTGGGTGGACAACCTACATGGTCACCCGACGGTCGCGCGTTGGCCTTCATCTTCCGGCAGCAGGCAACGTCGTACCTGATTGCAGCGGACACAACCGGCTGGGGGCTGGCACAGGAAGGCTACAGTACGGTCGATTGGATGGATACGCCATCGTGGACGCTGACACCTCTCAATCCCGAACTGGAAGCGCGGCTCGTGCAACGTATGGGAGAAGAAGAATCCCCCCTCTACACCGAACTTTTGCTTTCCGAGAACCCCGACAAATATCAGTTGGTCAACCTGCCAAACGTCAATCATAGCGACAGTGCAGAGAAATTGAGCGACAAAGTCAATGACAGCTACAACGCGCTGCGCAAGGCGGTGGAGGAACAAACAGGCTTGGACTACCTGTCCATCCTCGGCGATTCGTGGCGTACGATGAATTACACGCCCCGCCCCGGGCAAGGACGCATTTCCTGGCACGTCTGCGGACGTGCCGTGGACATCAACCAAGGGTTTCTTAGCAGCGGGCAGATAGAACTGGTCCGCGAAGACATCGGCGGCGTCACCTACTGGCGCGTGTACATCAAAGCCAAGGAACAGGACGGCAGCCAGGGTGAGCCGCTGCGTGTCGCTCCCTGGGATCTCTCGTCGCGTTCCAAAGGCGGCCTGGCAACAGCCCAGGGTGGCGAGCTCAAGGAAAAGATTCCCGAAGGCTACTACGTTGACTTCACCACCATCGCCGCCGATTACGGGTGGGAACGGCGCAATGCGCTCTCCAACTGGCGATCTTCCTACTACGATGTCGAGTGGTGGCACTTCCAGAAAACCGAGGGTATGAGTTGGTACGAGTGTATGGAAGAGCTATACACAACGGATACCATCTCGGAGTCCTATGGCATTCTGCCCTGGTGGACGAAACGACCGGAGTGGGAAGTTCAATCGATGCCGTGAGACGTGGCACGCGCTACGTGCCACGTGATGCGTGATGCGTGAGTGCGAGAACACGTGCGAGGGCAGTGTGTAATTCCTGCTGAAAGCGAGGGACGGAAAAACGCTCGGCGTTGGCGCGACAGGCTTGCGGATCTATATGGTCTGCGTCGAAGGACAGCACTGCCTGCGCGAGGGATTCCACCGTCGCTTCGCGGAAAAATGTCCCCGTCTCCCCTTCGACGATTGAATCTAACGCACCCCCAGCGCCGTAGGCGATCACCGGACGTCCAGAAGCCTGTGCTTCCAGCGGCGCAATCCCGAAATCCTCTCGTCCCGGGAAAATAAACGCCTTGCAGCGTGCCAATAAATCCGGCAAGTCCTCATCCGGGATGTAGCCCATAAAGGTGATGTTTGGCTTCGCCAGTGCCTCCAACGCTTCACGATCACGCCCACTCCCGACAATCCGCAATGGCAAGCCAAGTTGATTGAACGCCTCTACGGCCAGATCGATACGTTTGTAAGGAATCAGTCGCGAAACGATCAGGTAGTAATCTTCGTGCTCTGAGGCTGGACGAAAACGCTCCACGTCTACCGGCGGATAGATGATGCTCGAATCGCGGTGATAGTAGCGCCGGATACGCTCCTGGATTTCGGTGGAGATGGCGACGAAGTGCGTCGTCGGGCGTTGGGCGACGCGATAATCCCACCGGCGCAACAGGGCGACCACCGGCTTGAGCAGCGCCCTGAGTGCTCCCGGCAGGTTCTCGCGGGCCGCGTAAGCATCGAACTCCCAGACATAGCGCGTGGGGGCGAGACAATAACACACCTGCGGCGTGTTGCCCGCACGGATGCCGTGACAGAAACCGCTTTTGTTGCTGAGGATCACGTCATAGCCTGGATGACGCACATCAAGCGTAGCAAAAGCCAGCGCATACAACGGGAAATACCACTGATGCCGCTGGTACACGCCCGGCAAGCGATCCATCCACGTCGTGCGAATGTCCCAGGTTTGGTATGCGGCAGGCATTTTCTCGCGCCAGTACATGCTCGTGTAGACCGGCGCACCCGGAAACTGCTCGACCAGGTGCTCCAAAACCCGCTCTGCACCGCCGTACTGGTTCAGCCAGTCATGAACTAATGCAATCTGCATCAAGCACTCCAGGCGGCAGCTATCAGCCGTCAGCTTTAAGCCGAATGCGTGGGCAGCGTGTCCAGCGTTTCACCATGCAGCGCCCGACGCAACGCCTCGCGGTCGTCCCATGGATATTCGACTGTCCCGAAACACATGCTTTGCTCGTGCCCTTTGCCACACGCGAGGACGATGTCGTTGGGCTGCGCCAACCGGGCAGCGTGCAGCAGCGCCTCACCGCGATCCGGCACACGCCAGAAATCGACGCCTTCCACACGCGGGTAACGCATCACGCCACTTGCCATTTCGGCCAGGATGTCATCCAGGGGTTCCGTGCGCGGATCTTCGGCGGTCAATACAATCAGGTCGGCCAATTCTCCGGCGACTTCGCCCATCATACGACGCTTCTCGCGGTCCCGCAATCCGGCAGAACCAAAGGCAACGATGACGCGGCCCTGCCCTGCTACCCACTGCCGAGCCGCAATCAGCGCCACACGCAGCGCGTTGGGTGTATGTGCGAAATCCACTATCGCGGTGAACGGCTGGCCCTCGTCGATACGTTCCATACGCCCCGGCACACCTCGCACGGCGGCAATCCCTTCAGGCACCGCATCGAGCGGTGCACCCAGCGCCAGCGCCGCCGACGTTGCCGCCAGGATGTTGCTCACGTTAAATGCGCCCACCAGCGGTGAAGCCACTTCCACCTTTCCCCACGGACTGTGCAGCATCGCGCGGATGCCCTGCGGCGAATAATCGATATCACAGGCGGTCACGTCCACACCCGCCACGTCAATACCGTACACCACCTGCTGCTCCACAGGGATTGCGCGAAGATAGTCGAACGAACGGGGATCGTCACGATTGAGCACGGCAACCTTCGGCACATCGGGTTTGCGCGCAGCCGTCGCCAGGCCGCGGAAGAGCGTCGCTTTCGCCTCACGGTAGGCTTCCCACGTGCCGTGGGAAGTCACGTGCTCGTGCGTGATGTTGGTGACGACCGCTACATCAAAGTCACACCCGGCAAGGCGCTGTTGCGCCAGTCCCTCCGACGTCGTCTCTAAAACGGCGTGTGTCGCGCCCGCCGCAACCATATCGGCCAAATAGCGCTGCACGTCGGCAGGATGCGGCGTGGTGGTGTGCAGACCCGTATCCAGGTTCAGCGCGCCGATCCGTGCATTGACGGTACTGATCATCCCCGTCTCGTGCCCGGCAGCGTGCAGGATCGCGTAGAGGAGATTCGTCGTCGTTGTCTTGCCGTCGGTGCCGGTAACGCCGGTCAGTGCCAAATGACGCGAGGGGAAACCATGCCAGGCCGCGTGCAGCCAGCCCAAGGCCCGACGGGCATCGGGCACGCGTAGATAGGGCAAACCAGATGGCAGATTCAGAGTGGTAGCAAGCTCCTCGCCAACGACGGCAGCCACACCGGCAGCAACAGCCGCCGGAATGAAACGGTGACCGTCCACATGCACACCGCGCACAGCGACAAACAGAAAGCCGAGCTGAACCTGGCGCGAATCGTCGGTGATTCCCGCAATTGGTATAGCCCCCGGCATCGCACTGCCATTAGTTTCCAGCACATCCGGCACAGCCGTCATCAACTGGCGAAGCAGCATTTCGATTCCCTCCTAAACGCGCATCACGCGTCTAAACCACCGCGCCCCGCGATAGCATATGCGGGGCGCGGCAAGTAAAGCCAATTATTGGGGGTTATTCGCGATCTTTGACGTACGATTTTCCGCCCTTCAACGCGACAATCAAGTCGCGGCGACGGACAGCTCGCTTGCGGTCGATTTCGACCTGGCTGGCCTTTTCATCGGCGAGCTTCGCCAGGGCCTCAAGCCACGCCGCGCTCTCGACGGGCGTATGGCGCACGCGCCATCGCTCCACAAGCACCGGCAATTCATCAGCATTCGTCAATCGGCGATGCGCCCGCGTGTAAATAACACCCTGGGATTCGAAATGCACGTCGTATTCTTCCCACTCCGCCTTGACCGGGCAGATTTGCATACACGCGCCGCACTTTATGCAGAAGTAGTCCGCGTGGACCAGTTCACCATCATCGTTGATGTGCAATGCGCGCGTCGGGCAGACATCGGCACAAGCGAAGCAACCTTCGACGCACAATTCCCGGCGCAGCAGCACTGTGCCCTGCCAAGGTTGATTCACCTCGAAAGCACCATTGCTGGCAACCTCACACTGGCGGCAGCGGATGCAATGTTCCTGATCCACCTTCATCGTATCACGTTCTTCATCGTAGCTGATAACGTCCGCGGAGCAGTTCTCGATGACGAATTCCTTCAAGCTGAAGTCAAACGCGTCTTTGTTGAATTTGGTGGATTTCATCAGCTTGGGGAACGATTCGTGTTCAATAACCGGATTGTACGGTTCGTCGTTGAGCGTCAGCGAAATCGCCCGCATGGGGCACATTTCCACACACATCCCACAGAAGACGCACTTGTCGGGATCGACATCCACCAACAGCTTCGTCACCATGTGTCCATTCTCAACCACACCGTCAATGTGGCTGATGGCCTCCTTCGGGCACACCTTCGGCCCGATCTGGCAGCCCACACAGCGGTCCAAATCCCAGGTCAAGACGTCATGGTGCGTGACCATCTTCCGCTCCAGGGTGAGCGATGTTTCAGTGCGCTGTTTCAAAGTTGTTCCACGTTTCACACTCTATCTCCTCTGAAAATAGCTATATTGTGTCATTCCGAACGAGCGAAGCGAGTCGAGGAATCTCGTTGTTGAGAAACGAGCCCCCTTGCTCTGCTCGGGGTGAGACACATTGCCAAAGATTTTCGGCCTCGTTGATGAGCTTCCGGCTTATGGGAACTCCTTCGGAATAGTCTGTATAGTCGTTGATAGTCGTTAGTCGAAGAGCCCCCAAGAAAATCCCTACGCCCTGATGCGCGCGACGACACTTGTCGTCGGAACAATATGGCGCTGCAAACCCAACTGCGCGGGATCCATGCCAAGTGCCAGTCCCATCAACTGCGTGAAGAACACCACCGGCAAGTCTAGGTCACGCCGTACCACCTTCTCGGCCTTCGACTGGTACAGGTCGAGCGCCATGTGACACATCGGGCATGCCAACGTGACCGCTTCCGCACCGCGTTCCTTGGACGAGGCTAAGACATTGCCCGCCATACGCGCGGTCGTTCCCCCGTGCGAAAGCGCCATCGCGCCGCCGCAGCACTTGGCCTTGTAGTCATAATCTACCGGTTCGGCGCCCAGCGCCTTGACCAGGCGATCCATCCCTGTGGGACGTTCTGCGCTATCGAACTCGTCCAACGGGCGGGTGAGCATACAGCCATAATAGCTGGCGACTTTCAGACCGGTCAACGGGCGCACCACACGTTTCTCCAAGGCATCCAAACCATAGTCCCGCAGAATGAGATACAGCGGATGCAGCACTTCGACCTTTCCCGAACAACTAAAGCTCTCTTCCATTTCGTCATTCACCCGGGTGCAGAGCGTCTTGTCAGCTTCGGCAAGCTTGGCCGCACGGCGTAGGTTCTTGTAGCACGCGCTGCAAGGTGCGACAACGGTGTCATACCCCTGTGCTTCCGCCAGCGCCAGGTTGCGCAGCGAGAGCAGGAAACGCGAGTCGCCGTTGTAAATAGCGGAATGGGTCGCGCCACAGCACGTCCATCCCTCGAGTTCGTGCAGTTCGATGTCTAACGCGGCAAAGACGGCACGCACAGACATATCATATTCTTTTGCGGTGGATTCCAGGCTGCATCCTGGGTAATAGGCATAAGCTTTAGCCATGGAGCGCCTCCTTCTTGCTGCCGGAGAAAAGCCTGGCAATGGCGGCGAAAACGCTCAGGACCGCGATCATAGCGGCGATCACGCGATCGTTGAATTTCCGGTGGGGATCAGCCTCAACCGGTGGTACAACGCCGGCATCCCGCAGCTCCTGGGATGTAGCAATGTTCTTCGGAGTGAACGACACTTTGTTCTTCAACAGCATTTTCAGACCCGGACCGACCATCCCCAGCATACCTTTCACATCAAATGTGCGCAGGTAATAGCGCGTCAGCAGCTCCGGTTCGAACATCCGCCCGTGCTGCGCTAAGGTCACAGTGAACACCTGACCAAACTGCGCCTCTTTGTCCTTCACATAGCCTTTTTGAATGGCAAGCCGACGCAGTTCGGAGAACAGAACCGTGATTTCGATGCCACGCGGGCAACGACTCATACAAGAATAGCACGAGACACAGCGCCAGATGTCTGGGCTGGAGAGGACTTCCTCCTCCATCCCGTTTTGGATCATGTACATAATACGGCGCGGCCCGTGGACCATATCCGGCAGCGCGGGGCACGAGGCGGAACACGTGCCGCATTGATAACATTCCAGCACGTCTTGACCGCCGCGTAAGGCTAACACTTCAGCGAGAAAAGGATGCATTTCAGAAGTCATTATTTCTCCCCCCGTTCATACGCCTGCTGTATCTCTGTCTTGACGCCTTGCAGACGCGCATCGAAGATATCCAGCACGCGCGCGGCATCCGCCCCCTCACGGACACGTCGGAGTCGGCGCTCCAGTTGCGGCAGCATTTCTTCGTTCTCAGCGCGCACGCCCTCGAGCCCCAAACCGGTGACCAACTCGCTCATCTCGGTCATAATGCGCGCCCACTTCGCCCCCTCTGTGGCAGAGACTTCTTCGGTGCGGAAGCGCTCTGGCGTCATTCCCATGCGCTCCAACTGCGTCCGTAGCCGCTCCATGCGCGCGTCGGCCTTTTGCCGCCCGGTGATGTAGTGACAGTCCTGCACATGACACCCCGAAACCAGCACCGCACCCGCGCCCAACTTGAAGGCTTCCAGCACGAAGTCCGGGTCGATGCGCCCGGAACACATCACCATGATGTTGCGGGTGTTAGCCGGATACTGGAAGTGGCTCACACCGGCGTTGTCTGCGCCCAGACCGCTACACCAACGACAGGTGAAGGCCAGCACTTTCTCTTCAGGATTATCGTCGAGCAATGCGTGAACCTGCGCCAGGATTTGGCCATCGGTGAAGTGCCACTGCGTGATGGCGTTGGCCGGACATTCTGCCACACACGTCCCGCAGCCATGACACTTCGCCGGGATAATCTGGCTGGGATTGCCTGTTCCTGGTTGGTTGATGACTGCGCCGTAGGGGCACGCTTGCGCGCACTGCGTACATTTGCCCTTAGGATTGGCATTGAGGCAGCGCGTCGGATCCACGTAAGCGACGATAGGGTCAATCTCCCATTTCCCGGCGTTCAGCACACGCGCAGCACGGCCGGCAGCTGCGCTCCCCTGGGCCACGCTCTGCGGGATGTCCTTCGGCCCCTGTGCCGATCCGGCCAGGTAGATGCCCTCGGTGGATGAGTCAATCGGCTTGAGTTTGGGGTGCGATTCCAGGAACCAACCCGCTGTATCCAACGGGACGGTGAGCGTGCGCGCCAGGTCGGCGACCCCTTCCGAGGGGATTGCTGCCGTCGCCAGCCCCACCATCTCAAACTCATATTCCATCTGCCGGTCCAATCCGGCGTTGTACGTCTGCACGATGAGGTTCTTTGTGATGGGGTCTTCACGGATTTCGGCGGGGCGTCCTTGCACGAAATGAATGCCCGCCTGCCGCGCGCGTTCGTAAAATTCCTCGTAGGTCTTGCCCGGCGTGCGGATGTCAATGCGGAAGATGGTGATGTCGATTTCGGGGTAGAGCCACTTGAGCAACAACGCGTTCTTGATGGTGTACATACAGCAGAAGCCGGAGCAGTACTCGTTATAACGCTTGTCGCGCGAGCCGACGCACTGAATCAAGCCAAGCGTCTTGGGCGTTGTGCCATCGGAGGGACGGACAAATTCACCCACCGTCGGGCCGCCAGCGCAGTGCAGTCGCTCGATTTCCATCATCGTCGAAACGTTGTCAAAGAGGCCGAAACCGTACTCTTCCAACGGCGTGGGATCCCACATATCCAGGCCCGTCGCCACGATGATTGTGCCCACATCGAGCGTCTCGATTTTTGGCTCATCGAAAAAGCTGATGGCCTGCAAACTGCCGCACGCCTCGATGCACTTGAAACACTCAATACAGGCATCCATGTCAATCGTGAAAATGGCCGGAACGGCCTGCACGAGCGGTACGTAGATGGCCTTACGCGGCCCTAGACCCTCCTCGAATTCAAAGTTGGGCACGGAGATGGGGCAGACCTCGGCGCAGAGGCCGCAGCCGGTACAGCGATCTTCCAGCACGTAACGCGGCTTGCGCTCCACCTTGACCTGGAAGTTACCGATGTAGCCCTCAACCTCTTTGACCTCAGAATACGTCATCAGGTTGATGTGCTTGCTCTTGCCGACATCCACCATCTTCGGCGCTTCGATGCAGATCGAGCAGTCCATCGTCGGGAAGGTTTTGTCCAGTTGCGCCATCCGTCCACCAATGGATGGCGATTTATCCACCAAATACGTAGGGATGTGCATATCGGCCAGGTCCAGCGCTGCGCTGATCCCGGCGATGCCGCCGCCGATGACCAGCGCCTTGCGCGTCACCGGAACCTCGAACATATCCAATGGACGCACAAAGCTGACCTTTGCCACTGCTGATGAGACGATCTCCTTCGCCTTCAGCGTCGCTGCCGCTTTCTCATGGGAATGGACCCATGAGGAATGTTCCCGGATGTTCGCCATCTCAAAGAAGAAGGGATTGACCCCCTCGTCGGCGAGCACCGCGCGGAAGGTTGGCTCGTGCATCGAAACTGTACATGCCCCCACCACCAGACGGTTCAGCTTGTAGTCACGAATATCTTGCTTAATCATACTCTGGCCGGGATCGGAGCACATGTACTTGTGCTCCTTCGCCACCACCACATTGGGCAGCGTCGCCGCGTATTCCACCACATCTGGCACCGTCACCGTGCTGGCGATATTCGACCCGCAGTGACAGATATAAACGCCGATGCGTAGTTCTTCGTTGTTGTTGTCGTTTTCGGTCATATAGCTCCCTACCTCGGGCCGTGTACCTCTTCGTGAATTAATTTATGCCGCGCCTTTTGCGCACGTTGATCGGGCGTCGTCAGTTCGAGGGCATCCTTTGGACACCACTTCACACACTGCGGGCCGTCTTCCTGATCCTCGCACTGATCGCAGACTTCGGCCATCTTGGTTACCGGGTTAATGGAAATCGCACCGAAGTCGCATGCTTCAATACACCAGGCGCAGCCATCGCAGCGCTCTGCATCCACACTGATGAGGCCCGTCTCCGGATCCTGTGTCAGCGCATCACGCGTACAAGCAATGACACAAGGCGCATCCTCGCAGGTGCGGCAGGCCACTGCCGTTATCAAAATTTCGTCCACGCGTACGGTGCGGATGCGGCTGCGGTAGCTGTTGTACTCACCAGTTTTGGTGTAGGAGCAGATATATTCGCACAACTGGCAACCAATACATTTCGTTGCATCACATGCAACGTAGGCATATCTGGATGTCGAAGTTACCATAGTTTTTTACTCCTGGGTTTCAAACGAAAACTATACGGGTGTACGTAATGCGTGATGCGTGAAACGTGACAGCAATAACCGCACGTTTCACGTTTCACGAGTTATACACCAATTTCCTCCGCCACGTCCTCCATCCCCAGTTCGATCAACTTCGCTTTGGGGATCAGGCCTTCTGGTGTCCAACCTTTGGCTTCGTAATAAAGGTCTTTGAGATATTCAAGTTCCTCTTCCGTCACAACATGCCCTGCAGAGGCACCTTCCTTCAGTGGCTCGTGGTGCCAGCGGTAGGGCAGTTCATCATCAGCGCGGGTCCACCCCTCGCGGATGTTAAATGCTTTTTTAATCGTATGAGCGCGCACCCCGATGAGGTCCACAGCGTCGTAGTCGAAGTCCCAACCGGTGGTGGCGTTAATCAACTTTGCGATCGCTGGCCACGCGCCGGCGCGATCGGCCTTACCGGTGAAGCAACGCCGTATAAACTTGCACAGCGGCAGCGTGTCGTAGACAGCGGCGTACTCCTCGGTGCTTGCCGCCAGTTCGCCACGCGTTTCGTCAATGCTGAAACGATCCACCTGCCCTTTGATATCAGGATCATACGCAGCCGTACGATTATGGCATCCCCCACGGGTTCCGACGGCCAGACCCACGGCAAACGTCTTAAGACCCCGCGCGTCGTAGCCGGGATTTTCCAGGCCTTTGATGTTCATCGCCCACTTATAAGATTCCGTTCCGCGGTCTGCATCGGTGCGCTGGCTAGCAATACGCGTCCCTTCAGCCAATAAATCGCCGATACCCTCGCGGTCGCGGATCATTTCTGCCAACGCAACGGCAGCCTCGCCATTGCCGAAGTTCGGCTCGAAACCCTCAGGGTACTTGGCACACTTGAAGTCCTCTTTCGTGAACACGCCGCGCTCGAAGGACTCCATCGCCCAGGAAATGGTCACCCCTTGGCTCATTGCATCTTGCCCACCCCGGTCCGCGACGTCGATCAGCTTGATCACAGCGTTCAAGTCGCCGATGCCCAGGTTTGGACCGTTAGCATAGAGACACTCATACTCGATGCCCGTCATCGCGCCCGCATACATCCCTTGCTTGGCTGCTGATACTTGCTCGCAGGCGATGGGACATTGCGCACAGGCAATCTTCTTGACTTTGAAATTCTCTTCGAGATACTCGCCGCTGACCTGCTCAGCCATCTCGAAAACCCCTTGCTGGTAGTTACGTGTAGGTAGCAAGCCCAGCTTATTCATATTTAACACGTTGGTCGCCGTGCCAAGAAGACGATATTTAGAGGTATGGGGGCCTTGCGCGGATTCGGTGATCTCGAACGACATCTTCATCAGCGTATCCGGGTCGGCGACGGCGACGCCCTTCGTACCACGCACGGAGACCGCCTTGAGTTTCTTAGATCCCCACACCGCACCGTGACCCGTACGCCCGGCCTGCCGACCGTCGTTAGTCACGTTGGCGAAGCGTACCATATTTTCTCCTGCCGGGCCGATGGTGGCAGAGCGCACCTGGTCATCCAACAGTTCCTCGCGAATCGCCTCTTCGGTCTCAAAGGTGCCCTTGCCCAACAATTTGCGCGCATCGCGGAACATCACACGGCTATCATCAATGAAGATATCGACCCACTCCTCACTAGCTCCATGGATAACAATCGCATCCCATCCAGTGCGCTTGAGCGCAACAGGGAACCAGCTTCCCGAAAGGCTATCGCCCATAAAACCGGTGAGTGGCGACTTGGATGCCAACCCGTACTTTCCGCCCACCGGCACCGGCGTCCCAGCGAATATCCCGTTAGCGATACAGATGGGATTATCCGGCGAGAGCGGCTCGCACCCCGGTTTGATATTCTCCCACAAAAGCCGTGCCGCCATCGACACACCGCCGATATAAATCTTATACCACTCTTCGGGTTTGGTTTCGACCCAGCTCTTTCGTGTCGTTAGATCAATGTGCAAAACTTTGCCGCTATAACCGTACATGCATGCACCTCCTCCTCTAGGAATAAATCACAAAACCACGCTACTCTAAACGGATGGGAAATGATCAATGTGAATCCGTGAAGAGTAGCGATAAATTCCTAACTCCGGGATATTTTTAGCCGCCAGCCAAAATTGACATGAGGATCAAGCGATCGCCCTCGCTAGGGACATCATCCATTTGTGTGGGTTGGATCATACGCCGCCCGTTGAGGTTGAGCATATTGGAGGCCTGTAGAGTCTCACCATCAGCCTGGAGGATCTCACCGAGTAATTTGGGGTACCGTTGACCTAACAGGCGCATAATCTGGCGAAAGGTCGTTCCATCCTCAAGCTCAAGCGTCGTTTGCTTCACCCCGCTGACTATCCTAGCAATCCCCATAAATTCCATCGAAACTTGCATAACGCCTCCCACAATATAAGCGTTTGCACACGTACTGCAGTGCAGCCTAGTGCGTCTAAAACAAATATAGTGTTACACCCATTTTAGCCGAAGTCAAACGCAACACACCAATAGTATATACAAACTCAACCTTAACACAACCCTATTTTCCACCCTTTAAAGTAGCTGTCAAGCTACGAACAAGGCTATCGCATTTATTAGCTGCGCATATTACCAAGTGATGGCTGAGTGGAGCATTGCTCAATCCCCCCCTTCCCGCGTGCGGGAAGAGGGGATCAAGCTATGTGTTTTTGGGCGAGCGATGCTCGCCCAAAAACACATAGAAAAAGTTATCGCCCTCCCCCACGCGAAGCGCAGGCCTGCGGAGAGCGCAGGGGGAGGTCGGGGAGAGAACAAATTTGAAATGCGATAGCCCCAGCACTTGGTGTTATAATGATATTATGGTAAGGAGATTTGTAGCATGATGCCCCAAATTGTGGGCTACCTTTACACCGCGATCTTGATCGGATTGGCACTGTATGCCATCCACATCGTGATCCTCGTCACGCTCTATCTCTGGCATCGTCATGACCCGTTGCCAGAGACGCCAAGTCTTCCCGCAACCGATCTGCCGATGGTAACGGTGCAGATTCCGCTGCGAAATGAACGCTACGTCGTACAGCGGATTCTCGCGGCGGTAGCAGTCTTCGATTGGCCTCGCGAACGACTGGAAATCCAGGTTCTCGACGATTCTGATGACGATACCACTGCATTGGCGCGCAGCGAAGTCGAGCGACTGCAAGGCCAGGGCTATAGCATCGTCCTACTACACCGGCAACACCACAGCGGACACAAAGCGGGGGCGCTCGCAGCGGGGCTACAGGAAGCGCACGGCGAGTACATCGCAATCTTCGATGCGGACTTCGCCCCGATGCCTGACTTCCTACAGCGGACGGTTCCCCACCTCGTACAGAATCCCGAACTAGGCCTGGTGCAGGGGCGTTGGGGACACCTCAACGCCGAATACTCGCTGGTGACGCGCGCGCAAGCCCTGGCCCTGGACGCGCATTTTACTGTGGAACATATCGCACGCAACCGCGCAGGCCTGCTGATGAACTTCAACGGCACAGGCGGTGTATGGCGACGGCGCACCATCGAAGAGGTTGGGGGCTGGCACCATGACACCATCGCCGAGGACCTCGATTTGAGCTACCGCGCACAGCTCGCTGGGTGGAAAATCCTCTATCTGCCCGACGTCGTCTCGCCGGCGGAACTGCCGCCGCTGGTGGCAGCGTTCAGACAGCAGCAATATCGCTGGGCCAAAGGCGCAACACAGGTATTGCGCAAATCTCTAAGGCCGATTGTGACCTCGCAGCGTCTGCGCCTGCCACAAAAGGTGATGGCGCTGCTGCACTTGAGTGGCTACTTCACGCAACCCCTTATCCTGGCACTGGTATTGCTGGTCGTGCCGATGGCCATCTACTCCCCGCGTCTCCCGACGCTGGCAGTCGCGTTGGGGACGCTTACCATGCTTCCCCCGCTGCTTTATCTGATGGGACAGATAGCACTGTACCGAGATTGGCCGCGTCGCATTTTAGTTTATCCAATTTTGATGCTTTTAGGCATCGGCATCAGTTGGAATACCACTCTCGGCGTGCTCGATGGGTTGCTCCACTGGGGTGGCGAGTTCAAACGCACCCCCAAATTCAAGTTATATGGACGGCAGGGAAACTGGCGCGCCACAAGATACCGCGTTATGCTTGACCGGGCACTTCCAGGGGAAATCCTCATCAGCGTCTATGCACTCGCGGCATTACTCTTGGCCCACGAGTTACAACGCACCAACTTGCTCCCCTTGAGCCTGATTTACCTGGCCGGGGAAACGTTCGTCATCTGGGGAGCACTGCAACAAGTTAGCCGGCGCGAGGACAAAAAAGAACAGGGGCGGTAAACGCCCCTGTTTCGTCTCGCATCAGGTCTACGCGAAAATGCAGCTAAATAGCCCGGCTACTTATCCGCCTTTTCTTCTGGCATAACATCAACCACGGTGCCGGCCTGCGGCGTAGGCAGAGAATTGTTCGACTTTGCCGGCTTGGGCGGCTCAAGCTTCGGTGGTTGCAGATCCTGCGACATAAACGTCTGCCCGCGCAGATACGCCCCCTCGCTGACCAACAAGGCTTTGATAGTCATATCGCCCCATACTCGCCCGGTGTCCGTAACCTCCACCCGATTGGCGGAGACGTTTCCCTGTACTGCGCCGGCAATGGAAACGTTGTTAGCCTTGATCTCAGCACGCACTTTAGCGCTCTCGGTAATCACCAGGTTACCGGTGAGCTCGATGGTACCTTCGACGACACCATCAACGCGGAGACCACCGTCTCCCTGAATATCACCCTTGATATGGGTATTCGCTCCAATGGTCGATTCAATTGCTGATTGCGCCATACGTCCTCCCCCAGTAGATTTAGCAACAGGTGTAACGGGTTCTTTTGACTTTCCTTTACCACCTAACCACGACATCGATTCCTCCTTACCATAGATTAGACTTCATAGTCGTGAAATTCACTAGAGGGGCTTCAGTGCCCACAGTCCTTTTTCTAACCAGAGTCTAGCGCGACTTGCCTCAATAATAACCAGAGATAGCGGTTTGTCAAACCGAGTTTGTCAGACCAATTTTGTTAAACGCTATCTTT
>JBJYXQ010000747.1:0-1716 GCA_046260035.1 Anaerolineae bacterium | reverse complement strand
GACGGGCAGACGTATCTCGCGCTGGTCACCGATCTGCGGGTGAAACACACGCTGGCAGTCGCCGAATTGTTGCCGGACGCCGAGGAACGCACGGCGCTGCTAAAGGCGCTGGATGCTTATCTGGACGAGTTCGCCGTGTTCTGCCACAGCGTGCAGGTGCTCGGCGAGGTGACGCCGCGCGCGATGGATGCGATCAGTTCGCTGGGGGAGCGGATGAACGCGCGTATCGTCGCGGCGCGACTGCGCCAGCAGGGGCTGCGCAGCGAGGCGGTGGACGCCACCGAGTTGATCGTCACCGACCGGCGTTTCCAGCAGGCTGCGCCGTTGATGGATCTTACCCGCGCACGCACGCAGGCGCGTCTACTCCCGCTGCTGGAGGATGGGGTGATCCCCGTGGTCACCGGCTTTATCGCCGCGACCGAGGACGGCATCACAACGACGCTCGGGCGCGGCGGTAGTGACTATAGCGCCGCCATCCTGGGCGTGTCACTCGACGCGGATGAAGTCTGGACGTGGACCGACGTCGATGGTGTGCTCACCACCGATCCCCGCATCGTCCCCGACGCGCGGGTGATCCCCGTGCTTTCGTACAGCGAAGTGGGCGAGCTGGCCTACTTTGGTGCAAAGGTGCTGCATCCCAAAACCATCAGCCCGGTCGTCGAACGCGGCATCCCGCTGTGGGTCAAGAACACGTTCAATCCCACCTGTCCCGGCACGCGCATCGTGCGCGAACCGGAAAGCACGCCGGGCACCGTCAAGGCGATTTCAGCCATCAAGGGATTGAGCATGGTCAACGTGGAAGGGCGTGGGATGATGGGCGTGCCCGGCATCGCTGCGCGGACCTTCGCCGCCGTTGCCAGCCAGGGCGCGAGCGTGTTGATGATCTCGCAGGCGTCGTCGGAGCAGTCGATCTGCTTCGTGATTCCCACGGACGCGGTGGCGGATGTGATCGCCGCTATCGAAGAGGAGATGGCGCTGGAACTGGCGCGCCGCGACATCGATCGCGTGTGGTCGATGGACGACATGGTGATTGTCACTGCCGTGGGTGCAGGAATGCGCGGCACGCCGGGCGTAGCAGCGCGACTCTTCGGCGCGCTCGCGCAGAAGGACATCAACATCATTGCCATCGCGCAGGGATCGTCGGAGTGTGGCATTTCTCTCGTTGTCACTGCCGACCAGGCGACCGAGGCTGTGCGCCAATTGCACAGCGAGGTGATCAATGGCAAGTAAAGAATTTGAAATTAGAAGTGAGAAATTAGAAATAAGGTTCTGTCCTCTGCTTTCTAATTTCTACTTTCTAATTTGGAGGGAGAACAATGGCTGATTACGAGATAATTCCTGTCGGAGTCTTGGGCGCGACCGGCGCGGTAGGACAGCGGTTCATCCAGTTGTTGGCGAACCATCCCTGGTTCGAGGTCGCGGCGCTGGCGGCGTCGCAGCGGAGCGCGGGGAAACCCTACGCCGAGGTGTGCAAGTGGGTGATTCCGGGCGATCCGCCGCCGGCCGTTGGCGAGATGATCGTTCAGCCACTGGAAACGGATCTAACTGTTACGTTGGTCTTCTCCGCGCTCCCGTCGGATGTGGCGCGCGAGGTCGAGCCGCAGTTTGCGAAAGCCGGCTACGCCGTCTGCACGAATGCCTCGCCACACCGTGCTGTGGATGACGTGCCGCTGCTCATCCCCGAAGTCAACGCCGACCACGTGGCGCTCATCGAAA
>JBJYXQ010000746.1:0-6669 GCA_046260035.1 Anaerolineae bacterium | reverse complement strand
TCGTGCCTTTCCTGGATGGGAAAGAGGTCGACTTCAGTGTCGGCGGCGATGGCGCAGGCAATATGGTCACGGTAGATTCGCTCGAACTCTATACCGGTGGGGACGTTAGCAACATTCCGCTCTTCGCCGTACCGAGCTCGTTTACAGCGATGTTCGGAGAAGACTTTATGGGTTCGGCGATGTCATCCGACCCGACACTGGAACGTGTTGCGGATCCCATCGCCAGTGGGTGGTGGCAACTCGCTTACCGGACCACCTTCTGCTCCTTCGGGTTGGAGGCCGTGAACAACGACACAGGCTACTACACCCGCACGGCGTTGCTGGGCGATATGTTCGACTACGTCAACGATGACCTTACGGTGGCGTTTGACGAGACGGCATACACCTCCGAAGGCTCCATGATGGTGGACTTCGCCGCGACGATGGCCTCTTCTGTGGGGGGCGAAGCCCTCCAATATCGCTGGGACTTCGGTGATGGCAGTGCGTATGTGAGCACAACGGGCGATATGGTCACGCACCAGTATATGGGGCTGGGGACGTATCAAGCCCGTGTCGAAGTAACCGATGCCTATATGCACACGATGGTCAGTGAACCGGTTACAGTAGACGTGAAAGCCTACATCTTCTTGCCTCTCGTGATGCGCAACAACTGATCTCCGGTCTTTGACACAACAACGCGGGGCCTCAAACCGAGGCCCCGCGTTAGCGTTAACCAACCTTCACTGAAAATGCGGCCTACCCACCAACCAGCGACGTTGCCAGCGCCACAGCACGACTCGCATCGGGCGCGTAGCCGTCCGCGCCGATCTCCTTGGCATAGGCGTCCGTTACCGGGGCACCGCCGATGATGACCTTCACGCTATCCCGCACGCCGGCTTCCTTGATCGCGTCCACCGTGACTTTCATGTTCGGCATAGTCGTGGTCAGCAGCGCCGACATCGCTATGATGTCCACGCCCTGGTTGACAACCGCGTCGAGGAATTTGTCCGGCCCGACATCCACACCCAGGTCCACGATTTCGAATCCCGCGCCTTCCAGCATCATGCAGACGAGGTTCTTGCCGATGTCGTGCAGGTCGCCCTTGACGGTCCCCGCAGCGACCTTGCCCGCCGGTTTTACGTCGGCTTCGACCAGCAGCGGGCGCAGCAGCGCCAGGCCGGCCTTCATCGCGCGCGCCGCGATCAGCATCTCCGGGACGAAGTACTCGCCTTCCTCGAAGAGCCGTCCGACCTCGGCCATTGCTGCAACCAGACCCTCTTGCAAAATGTCGCCCGGGGCAATACCGGCGTCAATGGCCTCCTGAACCTTTTCCTGGGTTAGGGGCATATCGCCTTCCATGATACCTTCGCGAATAACTTCTAGCACATTCTCCATTTATATAACCTCCAGACTGATATTGAGGAATGCAAGCGTCATAATTTCCTTACAAGCTTGCCTTGTCTCCGTTCCTTAGCCTTTCAGGACTTTACGTACGGCTTCCAATTGGCCCGCGCTGCCGAGATATTCGTTCTTTTGAGCGATGAACTTCGCGTATTCGGACATGAAGACCTTGCCGATTGGGCGCAGATCGAAGTTTTCCGGGTGCTCGATAAAATACTCGCGGTGTACGCGCGTCCATACCAGGCGGCCATCCGTGTCGATGTTGACCTTGGTCACACCCAACTCGGCGGCGCGCCGGAACTGCGTCGCATCAACGCCCTTGGCGCCCTTGAGGTCGCCACCCGCTGCGTTGATGCGTGCAACCTCTTCCTGCGGTACCGAACTGCTCCCGTGCATTACCAAAGGGAAGCCGGGCAGTTGCTTCTGGATCTCGGCCAGCACGTCGAAGTGCAGACCCTGCGAGCCGGTGAATTTGAACGCGCCGTGGCTGGTGCCGATGGCGCAGGCCAGCGAATCGCAGCCAGTGCGCTCGACGAATTCCTTGGCTTGATCGGGATCGGTTAACTTGGCGTTGGCTTCATCGACCTTGACGTGTTCTTCCACGCCACCCAACTGGCCCAACTCGGCCTCAACGACGATGCCCTTCGCGTGTGCTGCATCCACCACCCGTTTTGTGATGGCGACGTTGGTGTCGAAATCCTCGTGGCTGGCGTCGATCATCACTGAGCTGTAGAAGCCGCTGTTGATGCAGTCGTAGCAGGTTGCCTCGTCACCGTGATCCAGGTGGACGGCGAAAATGGCATCGGGGAAAACCTCGTCCGCGCTGCGGATCAGCCCTTCTAGCATTCGCTTGTGCGTGTACGCGCGCGCGCCCCGGCTGATCTGGATGATGAAGGGGGCATGGCTGTCGAGGTTACCACGAAACAGACCCATCGTCTGCTCAAGGTTATTGATATTATAAGCGCCAATGGCGTATTTGCCATAGGCATTTGCAAAGAGTTGTTTGGTTGTGACGATCATTATTCACTCACTCCTTTGATAGTTAAAAGTTAAGTCTTACTAACCAGGCATTGTATGCTATTTTCCTGCATACGCAAATGCCCAGAGGAGTCGGGTAGTCAGATAGTCCGATAACCGCGATTTGCTATTCGTAATTCGCAACTCGTCACTCGCACCTCTTTTCTCACTCTACGCGATGCGTTGGGTTGGGGAATCCGGGATGAAAGAAGGCGATCTTAGATTCATCAAGCGTTGCGCCTGTCGATACCTCCGTTTGCCGGATGGCCTCAGCGACTAGGTCACGTAACGCCTGCGCCCCGGTTTCCACCCGCGCGTTGACGAGCAGTGTTACCTGCGTGCCGGTGAGTTCCGGTACGGCCCCTTCCCATCCGGTTTCGTCCAATGTAGGGAAACTTACCTTCGCGTCCTCGGCGTGCCCCCGCACGAGAAACTTGAGATGCCCCACAGCCGTTTGCTGTTCTCGGAGCGCATCCACAATCGCGCTGATCAAACGCAATGCCACAACGCGGCCCTGGCCCTCCGCCACACGCAGTGTCACCGTTTCATCCAGCCATGCCAGCCGTGCCTCGCCCGCGCCATAACGGACATAATCGATGTCCAACGGCGCAGCAGGTAAGGCCATAGCGTCCGTTTCCAACATCTCCACCCATCCGGCGATATCCGCTGCATCCAGCGAGTTTTGCAGGCGAATCGCCTTGTGTGGGAACCGCTGCTGCGCCAAAGCAAGCAATTCGTGATGCGTGCTGCGTGATTCGTGATTCATGATTCGTGATTCGCTATTCGTCTCCAGCAGATCCACTTTGTTGATGACCAGCAATCCCGCCTCTTCGATCTGTTTGTCGAAGATGTAGACTACGTCATCGCTGAAAGGCATCGGTTGGTCGAGCAACCGGCGGCGGAGCAGGCGCGCGTCGGTGAAGACGCTGAAGCTCGTGGGCGGCGTCTCTTGGCGCAGCGTCAGCAATGGCTTGACCACCGTTGCTACGATGTCGGCGCACGAGCCGACCGACTCTGCGAAGATGACGTTGGGCTGCGCGGTGTGCCGGAGCTGATCGAGGCGCGCGTCGAGGTCGTCGTAGTTGCAGCAGAAGCAGCCGCCGGTCACCTCGACTGTGGGCACGTCCGCCAGCGTGAAGAACGCCGTATCCACCAGGTATTTGCCCTGGTCATTGGTGACGACACCCACACGCTTTCCCTGCGCCATCAAAACCTTCGCCGCGCCGATAATGGCCGTCGTCTTGCCGCTCCCCAGAAATCCGCCCACGATATGCAGATGCATAGAATCATGAACCAGAGAATTATTCAGCAACCGCCCCGATTCATGATTCATGATTCTTTGATTCGCCGAATCTTTTCCACCAACTCTCTATTGCTGGGGATAATGGACGAATACGCCAGTTCGCCGTTGATGTAGATGCTTGGCAGGTTCTTGACGCCCATTTTGACGACGCGGGCGACGTTCTCGCGCTCGGTGAACTTGTATTCTTTCATCTCCACCTGCCCCGCCATCTCCTCGGTGGCGCGGATGGCGGCGTCGCGCATGTAGCCGCACGCCGCGCACGTGTCCGAGTCCAGCGTGAAGACTTCGACGAGCGGCTTTTCCAGCGTCGTATAATCCGGCAGGATGACCGCGTCCAGGTCGAGTTCCGTCGCGTGATAGTTGGTGAGCATCGCGCGCGTCGCCTCGGGGTCGCGGACGGCCTGCAGCACGCCGACGACGTTCTCTACTGGCACATCATAGGGCATATCGCAGCCCGGCGCGAGGATGAAGTTGTGCGGGTCGATCTGCGCCAGCAAGTCTGCCACGAACTTCATGTTGTCCTGCTGCGAGCCGAGCAACATCCGCGTGGTGAGGGGGATGTTGCCGCCGATGGTGATGTTGTGCGCATCGGTGATGCGCTTGGCGGCGACGAGGTCGATGTTCTCGTCCACCGAGATGGAATCCGGCCCGGTGTGGCACATTGGCTCGATGTTCTTGGTGGCATCTCCGCAGACGAAGAACGACGAGTATGCGCCCTGTTCGCGGATGAAGGTGAACACGTTGCTGAACGGCGCGCTGAGGATCTGCCGGAAGTGGCGCGGTGACACCTGTGACACGAGCGGGTCCACCACCGCGATCACGTCCATGCCCGCTGCGATGTAGAGCGACGCCATCCGCTTGGCCACATCGCGCCCAAAGGCCAGCAGGTCGCGCAGGAAATCGGGATGATCGAACATATCCATAAAGATTTCCGTCCCGCGCAGGTGCGACGCGAGCGTGAACGGCCCGGTGATCAGCCCGTAGAGGGCGGTCGTTTCACCAACCGCAGCCTTCATCCTCTGCATTACATCGAGGATGAGCGGCAGACGACCGTCCGTGGCCTCCGGCAGGCGGGTAGGGACCTCCATCCGCGTTGCCAGCGGGTGCGAAGCCACCGTAGGTGGCCCTTTCTCCACCCACACCAGGTCGCAGCCGAGGATTTCCGCCTCGATTTGCAGATCGAAGACGACGGGCTGCCCGTCCGGGTCGTAGGTCTGGTTGACGGCGAGCAGCGACTCGAACAGCTTGTCGCCGTCGGTGAGCACCTCCTGCGCGACGTAACCCTTGAGCTTCCCTGCGTGGACGCCTGCGAACGGCACCCACGGAATCGCGAGCGTCGGTTCGTGGCGCAATGTGGCCAACAATAAATCTTTGCCAGTCATACCGTTATATGTGCGTTTATCTCCCATCGATCAACCTCGCTTTGTGAATATGGTGAAAAGCGCCGGGTTGAAGCCCTGGCGCTGAAAGCACGAAGCCCTTCGGGCTGGTATTGTAGCACTTTGCAGCTTCAGCCCTGGGCCGATTGGCGCGATCTGGAGATCGCATTTACTCACCGCAAGTGTAGCACAGGCGTTGAGGGAGGCAAACGATGAGCGCATACGACGGTATCAGCAAGAACGTAGAGAGCGATGAAGGGGTGAGCAATATTTTCACTGCGATGGAACTTTTTGGCGAGAGTCTGCGTCTTATCCTGGATGTGTCAAACAAAAGTTAAACAAGATAAGAGAGGAAATATCATGCAATTGAAACAAAATCGTATCACTATCATTTTGGCAGCCGTCGTGCTGCTCTCCCTGGCCCTGTCAGCCTGCACCGGGGGCGCAACTACTTCTATCCCTGCGCCCACCACCAAACCACCGGCGACCGCGACGCCCGTTCCACCTACAGAAGAGCCGGTCGTCGCTCTGGAGGGCACCTACTGGAAGCTGCTATCTTATGTGGATGATCAGGGCAATGCCGTGGATGTCCTGGCTGACGCCAGCATCGACGCCGAGTTCACGGCGGATCAGATGGTTGGCAGCGCTGGATGCAATCGTTACTTCGCCACGTATCAAACCGATGACACCACACTGACCCTCGGTCCGGTCGGCGCGACGCGGATGGCTTGTATCGATCCGGTCAACGCGCAAGAGATGTTCTATTTCCAGGCACTGGAGAGCGTCGCGACGTACAAAGTCGCCGATGATCACCTTTACCTCAGCAACACGGAAGGTGTCACAGTGCTGACCTTTGCGCGGGCCGAAGCGCCCGTCGCCAGCGAGCCGGCGTGGACGGCAGACACGCTGAAAAATGCTGCCTACACCCTCGAAGACCTGGGTGATGTGCAATTGGTGGATGGCGAATACACCCACCAGTATGGCGATGGCGCCTCTATGATCGACAACGTGAGTGTCGTGGATGTTGTCCTGGGCGATCTCGACGGCAATGGCGATGACGATGCGGCGGTGATCCTGGTATGGCAGAGCGGTGGCAGCGGGAGTTTCCTCTACCTGGTCGCCATGCGTAACGACGACGGGATGCCTCAGCAGGCCGGCATATTATCGCTAGGCGACCGGGTGCAGCCCGGATCATTCACCATCACCGATGGCACGATCGTTTTGGAGGCGCTGACCCACGGCCCCGACGATCCGATGTGCTGCCCATCGCAGAAAACCCTCCAGACCTACGCGCTGGAAGGCGACGCGCTGAAGCTGGTTTCCACCGAAGCTGTGACCCCCTAACATCAACACGGTAAGTCTTAACCCGTAGGTGCAGAGCTGCCAGGTGTTTTCCTGGCGGCTCTGTGCTTGCAATGGCCTGACCTAGGTTATCGTGTAGTCCACTCAGGAGCCGGGCATCGTCACATTCACGGCATCGGCCGAAGGGCTGGATGCGGCGCCCTGACACTCGAAACAGCGGAATCTGAGCGCCCGCCGCGCGGCGTTCATCCGCTTTAGTCGTAGGTTCGTTTTATCGTTCTGTCTGTG
>JBJYXQ010000745.1:0-8615 GCA_046260035.1 Anaerolineae bacterium | reverse complement strand
GGTCTACAAATACAGCTTCTGAGCGAAGGAGAGAGGCGATGATCCAGATCAACGAGGAACGCAGATCACGCCAGGTCGCAGAAGTGACCAGGACGGATTATTTCCAGGAGTTGCAACGCAAAGCGCGCGAGTTGCGGAAACGATCGCGGGATGAGGCATAATTCATGACACATGGTTCGTCTATCCGTGGTCGACGAGCCAGTTGCCGTGTGCACAATAGTGTATCCAATCTCCGCTACGCTGCAACTCCAATAACCTTATAATCGTAGACATAGCGTTCGATTCTCAATACAGAGACACGGCGGCCACAGAGCTCTTCTCCGTGCTCGCTATGTCTCTGTTGTTCAATCTTGGAGGAAAACGTATGCTGCCCGTTTGGTTAGTCGTTGTCGTAAAACTACTGATGCTCCTCGGGATGCTGATAGGGCTGGCAGGTATGGTCGTCCCGATCTTCCCCGGCGTGACGGTGATCTGGGCGCTGGCGCTGCTCTACGGCATCATCTTCAGCTTTGGCGGGGGCGGCGTATGGGTTTTCGCCGTGATTACGGTATTAACCATCATCGGCTGGGTAGTGGACAACATCATCGTGGGCGGGAAGGCCCGGCAAGGCGGCGCGCGGTGGACGTCCATCGCCATCGCCTTCGTCGCCGGGTTTGTGGGCAGCATCTTTCTCACGCCAATCGGCGGCATCGCGGCGACGCTTTTCGCGCTCTACATCGCCGAATATAGCTACCGGCAGGATCGCGCTGAGGCGTGGGGCGTTACCAAGAGCATGGCCCTCGGCTGGGGATGGGCGTTCGTCGCCCGCTTCTCCATTGGGCTAATGATGATTGGCCTGTGGGCAATCTGGGCATGGTAGAAGAAAAACACGTAGTAACGACTTCAGCCGTTGATCAAAGCGGCTGAAGTCGTTACTACAAACATTCTATGGCTCTGGCTTGGTCTTATCGACGAGTTTGGCGATCAAATCGCCGGCACGCCGCGCGGTTTTCTCGTTCGAAAGCGCAGTATCAATCTTCTCGGCCTTGTCGGGGCGTTTCTCCTTGACGAAATCCACCGCCGTTTCGATAACGGACTGTGCATCCTCGTCCGACAATCCGGCAGCCTGCGCCAGACGTTTGATCAGTGCGTCAAGACCGCCCATTACTTCTTCTTGCCTAACAAGCCGCCAAGGCCGTCTATCCCCTTATCGAGGAGTTGACTCGCCTGGCCCATCATCGCCTCGTTGGAAAGCGCCGCATCGAGTTGCCCGGCGATAGGTGCGGGCAACTTATCCTTAAGGAACTTCATCACGGTCTCCACCGCGGTCTTGGCTTGCGCCTCCTGAATCCCGGCCTTGCTTGACACCAGCTTAATCAGTTCATCCATTGTGATACCTCCTGTTGAAAATTAGAGATGAGAAGTGAGAAATTAGAAGTGTTATGCAGTTATTATACGTCAGGATTGCGATTTCGCACAAAAGCTATCCGACTCAGGGTCTTATTATTCTCCTGGTGTAATACTTCTCAGGTTCCCTTCCCACGTGCGGAAAGGTGGAATTAAGATGTGTGGTTTTTGGGCGTGGCGTAGCGCGCCCAAAAACCACACAAAAAAAGTTATTGCCCTTCCCCGCGCGGAGCGCAAGCCTGCATAGAGCGCAGGGGGAGGGCTGGGGAGGGGAAAACTTGAAATGCGATAACCCTGACTAATTGACTAACGACCACACCGCAGAATACAGTATAATATTCCCTGGAGGTCAACAAAACTATGCCGTCATCAGCACACACACGTCGCGTGATCCATTACGTGCTCGAAGGTGCAGCGGTGCTGCTGCTCGTTGCGCTAGCAGCGCTCATCGTCGTCCTGCACATCACCCGACCGGAAATCCCCGACAACGCCCAGGTCGAGGCGTTGGAATCGACGCTGCAGGCACGGGTGCTGAGCGTCGGCGACGAAGAATCCACCGTCGACGAGAGCGGCCTGATCATGGTTTTCCAAGAACTCGAACTAGAAATCGTCTCCAAAGGCGAATACCAGGGGCAAACCATTACCGTCAGCTATAACGGGATGGGGCCAACGTTGGAGGCAGCGCGCTTCCGCAAGGGACAACAGGCCTTGGTGATGGTGTCCAAACGCCCCGACGGGCAAACGTTCTTCCAGGTAGCCGACCACGTGCGGCTTGGGCCTATCGCTGTCATCGTGGGATTGTTCATCGCCCTCACGCTGGGCATTGGACGCGGCAAAGGGGCACGCGCGCTCCTGGGTCTCGGCCTGAGCGCGCTGCTGATTGGTGGATTCATCATGCCGCAAATCCTGGCCCACCGCGATCCCACACTGGTGAGCCTCGCAGGGGCCGCCCTGCTCCTGGCGGCGACGCTCTATCTGATCCAGGGCTGGAATCCGACCGGGCACGCCGCGCTGCTAGGAATGCTCGCCGCACTCGCCGTGACCGGCGTGCTATCCGTGGGGTGGACCAGGCTGGCCTATCTCACCGGCTTCGGCTCCGAGGAAACGATGTTCTTGCAGGCGGTGGGCGCGGGCATCGAAATGCGCGGATTACTCCTGGCAGGGATGATCATCGGCACAGCAAGCGTGCTGGATGACGTGGTGCTGGCACAGTCCGTCACGGTGTTCGAGTTAGCGGCTGCCAATGCCACCCTCTCGCGGGGCGAACTCTACCGCCGCAGCATGAAAATCGGTATCGCCCACCTGGCTTCAATGATCAACACGCTGGTGCTGGCCTACGCCAGCGCCGCCCTCCCCCTTCTGCTGCTCTTCTATCTCTACCCAGAACCATGGTACCTCACGATAAACCGCGAGCTAATTGCCGAGGAGATCGTACGCACGCTGGTGGGCAGCGTAGGGTTGATGCTGGCCGTTCCTCTAACAACGGCCATCGCCGCCTGGGCAGCACCTGCGGGAATCCAATCCTCTGAGTAAATGCCCCCAACTACGTAAATCCCGGTTCTAGTTCAAGTTCTTCCCTAAACGGCGAGAGCAGCAACGACGCCGCGCATCCCACACAACATCCCAACACAGTAGAGACAATCGCCAGGATCAACAGTGTCAGGCCCAGACGCTTGGACTCCGGATCCCGATTCCCCATCAACGCAAGCCCGATAAGGAATCCGGCAAGCGGAATAAAAAACGAGAGTGCATACAACAAGAATTTGGCGCACCCGTTATACCGCGATCTGTGATAGCCAAGCCGGGATAGTAGATTGTACATAACGTCCTTCTTTTTCTACGATAAGACCTCACGCATAGCCTTTATCGTACGGTCAACACCTTTATCGTCGATCCAGTAATGCGTCACCGCGCGGAAGCTACGTGCCGAACGCGGGTTGATCAGGATATCGTATTCACGCAAGCGTCCAGCCACGTCCTCAGCCGTCAACTTGACCTCCGGTGCAAGGCGGAAGTAGAGGATGTTGGTGAACACGGGTTCAACCACAAGAGTTGACATCTCCGCCAGCGCATCGGCGAGGCGTTTGGCCCGCGCGTGATCCTCGACCAGCCGCTCCGTCATCTGCTCCAACGCAACGATGCCCGCCGCTGCGATCACGCCTGCCTGGCGCATCCCGCCGCCGAGCACCTTACGCGCCCTCCGTGCCTCCTTGATGAAGTCGGCACTCCCACACAACATCGACCCCACCGGTGCGCACAACCCCTTCGAAAGGCAGAACATCACTGAATCAGCGTGTTCCACCAGTTCGCGCACATCCACGTCCAGCGCAGCCGCCGCGTTGAAGATGCGCGCGCCATCGACGTGGATTTTGAGGCCATATTCGCGCGCCACGTCGGCAACGCGCTCCATATACCAGGACGTCAGCGGGACGCCGTTACAAGTATTGTTCGTGTTCTCCAAACAGATCAGGCGTGTGCGCGGGAAGTGCGGATCGTCACCGCGAATCGCGTCGCGCACGTCGCTCAGGCACAGCGTCCCCTCCATCTGGTTGGGCACAGTATGCGGAATGATACCACCGAGTGCCGCCATGCCACCCTGCTCGTAAAGGAATGTGTGGTTCTTGTCACCGACGATCACCTCGTCGCCGCGCCCGCAGTGGGTCAACAGCGCCGTCAGGTTCCCCATCGTCCCGCTGACGACGAAAAGCGCGGCCTCCTTGCCCATCCGCTCCGCCGCCATCGCTTCCAGCTTGTTGACGGTGGGATCTTCCCCATAGACATCATCACCCACTTCGGCGTGCGCCATCGCTTCCCACATCGCGGGCGTGGGTTTCGTCACCGTATCACTTCGCAAATCTACAACGTTCATCGTATTCCCCTCTATTCGCTTTGAGATGCATGTATTATAAACCCAGCACAAAGAGAAAAAAAGTAGGGGTTTGGGGATAGCTTACGACTATCCCCAAACCCCTACACTCACAAAAACCAAAAACCCCCGGAAACCGGGGGTTTTCTGGTGCCGAAGGTGGGAGTCGAACCCACATGACCATAAGGTCACTACGCCCTGAACGTAGCGCGTCTGCCTATTCCGCCACTTCGGCATGTTCGTGCGATGTGATGTGCAATGTTGGCCCGAACGGTAAAAATTCTACCGTAAAGCCTCATTTTGTCAAGCCGCCAAGCTGCGTATAATAGAGACAAGCTTTCAGCCATCAGCTTGACTGACCTGGACATAAAAAACTAAAGCTATTCTGCTGCCGTTACAGGCGTGGGAAGTTTAGCGAAATACGTCCGGGTCAGTAAGCGATCAGCCAGGGAGAAACCATGGTCAAAAAACGCATCGTTTCACAAACCAGTTATGTGGACCCCAAAAAAGTCGGGAAGAAAAAAGCCGCGGGAACGAAGAAAGTGTATCGGGGCACATTCGAAGCGCAGTGGACGTGTAGCTCGTGTGGGCGAACGGGCATCTCCGGACGGCTAAAACGCTGTCCAGGCTGCGGCAATCCCAAGGACGCCGGGGAGGAATACGAAGCGCCGACTGGCAAAGTAGCCTATCTCACGCCGGAAGCGCTCAAAGCGATGGGCGTCGATCCCACACAGCACCTTTCAGACGAAGAGTGTGAGTATTGTGGTGCGAAGCTCCAACCAGGAACGCAAAAGTGTCCCAACTGCGGCGCAGCGCTCGGTGATGTAGGGTATACCACGCGCGTCTGCCCGGCGTGCGGGCGGGAATCCAACGACGAGAAATGCCCTGCCTGTGGCGCAGACACCGAGGAAAAACTCGTCGCTCATCGCCACGCAGAGCCACCGAAACGCGCACGAAAACGATCGAAATCCGCACCACAGCCCAAGAAATGGCCTGCGACGTGGCTCAGCAAGTTGCCGGCTTTCCTACAAAAGCCCAAGTTCTACATCCCGCTACTCATCCTCTTGGTGTTCACGTGCATCTGTACGTGCGTTACCATCATTGCCAACATCCCCCGGAATGAGATTGGCACTGTCACGGACATCGCTTGGGAACGCAGCATCGCCATCGAAGAACACCAGTATAATCAACACGAGGACTGGACCTTACCCGCAGGCGCGGATCTAATCAGTCAAGAAGAGCGCATCGCGTCGTACAACCAAGTCCAGGTCGGAACCGAGCGGGAATGTGGGTACGAGGAAAGCTGTACCACAGAATCGGTTTACGATCACACCGAGCAAACTTGCTACGACGATGGTACGTGCGACGAGCACGACGTCTATCGGGATGAACAAAACTGCACTGACGAGTACGTGTGCGACGACGTCCCGGTCTATGAGGATGTACCCGTGTACAAGACCTGGTACACCTACAACATATGGGAATGGGTAGACATCGAACCTGCTGTAGCCCGTGGCTCAGATACCGATGTCTATTGGCCTCAGGTGCACTTGGCAGACAACCAGCGTGAAGGTAAAAGCACCGAAAGCTGTGTGGTCACCTTCACCAACACGAAGGGCAACACGTACCCCTTCAGTCCATCCTGCGACGAACTATACCAATACCCAATCGGCTCGAAATGGAAGATTGAACGAAATGCAAACCGGGTCCTGGAGGTTGAACCACAAGGGTAAAACACAGCACCGTAGCGCGGGCCAGAGGCCCAAGTTACAGTAACTTTTCGGGGAGGTATTTGCCATGCAAATCACGCACGTTGAAGTCATACCGACAGAGATGCCACTGCGCCTGCCCTTTCGCACTGCGTACCACAGTGATGATGCCGTCGAACGCGCAGCAGCGGTCTTCGTGCGCATCGAAACGCAGCAGGGCCTCGTCGCCTGGGGCTGCGCGGCCTTCGATACCGACCTCACCGGTGAGACGCTGGACAGCGTCACCCGCGCGTGCCGCGCCTGTGCCGATCGCGCCCGCGACTTGAATCCGCTCAACACCGAGTACGCACTCACGGAACTCAGCATGTTGACGCAGGATACCCCCTCGGCTCTGTGCGCGTTTGACATCGCCTTCCACGATCTCCTCGGCCTGGCGACCGGACAACCTTTGCATCGCCTGCTTGGTGGGTTTCGCGACCGGATTCAAACCTCCGTTTCGGTAGGCCTGGGTACGGTGCAAGAGACCGTCGAAATGGCGTGCGACCGTGTCCGGCAGGGATTCCGTATCCTCAAAATCAAGGGTGGAGTCAATCCGGAAGAGGACGTGCGCCGCGCACATGCTGTCCACGATGCGTGCCCCATGTGCACATTGCGGTTGGACGCAGACGGTGGGTACAGCGTCCGCGAGGCACTGGACGTTGCACGAGCACTCGCGGGCCGCCTGGAGATGCTTGAACAACCCATCGACCCAGCCGAGGGCATCGAAGCGCTGCGACAGCTCACAATGCAGAGCAAAACGCCGATCCTGGCGTCGCAGAGCGTCGTCGGGCCAGAATCAGCGCTGGAGATTGCCAGCTGCAGAGCTGCGCACGGCATGAACATCAAGCTGGCAACGTGTGGCGGGATCGCCTGTGCTCGGCGCATGGACGCCATCGCCCGTGCGGCGCAGATGACGACGATGGTCGGCAGCCTGAGCGAACCGGCACTGCTGATCGCGGCGGGATTGGCCTTCGCCCTGAGCAGCCCTGCCGTCCGTTACGGCGACCTGGACGGCCATCTCGATTTAGAGAACGATCCCACCGTCGCGCGTTTCATCGTACAGGACGGCTGGCTGATCGCCACGGATGTTCCCGGTCTGGGCTGTACAGTCGCGCTGTAGGAACGGTTATGACAAAACCCCTAACGTCACAGCTAAAACAAACGCTCCGACCCAAGCATCTACTCCCGGCACTGACCACCGGCTTTATTGTGGCATTACTTGACGTCTTTGTAGAAATTTCGCTCGCGGTGATGATTTTTTCGGGCGATCTATCCGCCTATGTATCCAGAGGGATTGGGTTTGCGCTCTTCGGCGCTATGATGTTGAGCTTCGTATCGATGACCCTGACATCTTTCCCCGGTTCAGTCGTGCTCCCACAAGACTCACCCGCCGCTATCCTCGCCTTAATGGCGACATCCATTGCTGCACGTCTTGCGGTTTCAACAACGATAGAGGGCGTGTTTGTCACATTTGTCGTGACGGTTATGCTGACCACTGTCCTCACCGGTATTTTATTCTTGCTATTAGGACAGTTCAAACTCGGTGGCTTGGTCCGCTATATTCCTTACCCGGTCTTCGGTGGCTTTTTAGCTGGGACAGGCTGGCTGTTAGTTCAGGGCGGCCTGGGGCTGGTGGCTGACACTTCTCTCACCATCTCCCAAATCCCCACGCTGCTTCAGCCAGACGTCATGCTCATGTGGGGGCCAAGCTTCCTCTTCGCCATCCTGCTAACGATCATTCTGCGCCGTCATAGCCACTTTCTAATTGTCCCGGCTGCACTATTGCTTGCCAGCGGGCTGTTCTATCTCGTTTTGTGGTTGGCAGGGCTTTCCATAGCCGAAGCCACCGCGCAAGGATGGCTCCTTGAAGCTTTCCCCGCAGGGCGGCTATGGCAGCCGCTATCGCTTGCAGCGTTACAACAGGTAGCTTGGCCTGCCGTCGCCAGTCAGGCAGGCAGTATCGGCACGGTGATGCTCATCAGCGTCGTCTCTTTGCTTCTCAATGCCAGCGGACTGGAAGTCACAGCGCGCAAAGAAATCGATCTCAATCGCGAGCTGAAGGCTGCCGGCATTGCCAACTGTATCGCAGGGCTGGGGGGCAGCGCCGCCGGCTACCACGCATTAAGTCTATCGACATTGGGCCTGCGTCTGGGCGCAAACAGCCGTCTCATCGGGCTGACGGTTGCCATTGTGAACGGCGTGATGCTCTTCTTCGGCGCAAAGGTCCTGGCCTATTTCCCCAAGCCCGTACTCGGTGGTCTGATCATTTTTATGGGATTGGGCTTCCTGATAGAGTGGCTCTACGACGGCTGGGCGAAACTCGCCAAAGCCGATTACGCCATTGTGTGGCTCATCCTGATTATGATGACCGTTGTCGGCGTTTTGGAGGGGGTTGGATTAGGATTAGTCCTGGCGGTCATTCTGTTCGTCATCAATTACAGCCGCATTGAGGTGGTCAAAAACACGCTCTCCAGGACAACCTATCACAGCCACGTCGTCCGCCCACGACTTTACCGACAACTGCTCAACCAAAAAGGCGATTGGGTCTACATCCTCAGATTACAGGGCTTCATCTTTTTCGGCACGGCCAACAAACTGTTGGAGCAAATCCGCCA
>JBJYXQ010000744.1:0-6329 GCA_046260035.1 Anaerolineae bacterium | reverse complement strand
CGCCTGTTGGCTCTGTGCCGGAGCGAAGGGTTGGAAGTCATCCATGTGCACTCAAGGTTCAAGCCGGACAAGTCCGATTGGATGCTCAGGTACCGCCTTCGCGTTCCCGTCAGTCATCACCCATGCGTAGCTGGGCAGGGCGGAGAAGAACCGGTGTCCTTTGCCGCTACCGAGCCCGGGGAGCTTGTCGTCCTCAAGCAGACGTTCGATGCATTTCACACGCCGAATCTGCTTCCCTATCTGCGCGAAAACGACAAGCGGTTCATCCTGGTAGCGGGGCTGCTGACTTCGGTTTGCGTCTTGTTCACAACACTATCGGCTGCCCAACTTGGGTTCCTCGCAGCCGTGGTGGAGGACTGCTGTGCCGACCGCCCAGAGCAGCACGAATATACGTTAAATCAGTATCAGTTCATGTTTGACCAGACGACCACGGACGCCATCTGCGAACAGCACGCTAATTGGCTCGCAGCTTTGGCAGAGCTTGATGGGCGTTGAAACGATTCTAGATAGCAGATGGATGGATACCCCCTCGCCGTTGATAGGTTTGGCGCTTCGTTATTTTTGCCCTATACTGTTGGCAGAGGACCAAAAACACTCCATCGCAAAAAGGGGGATAGCTTATGACACTGAAATATGAGAAAGTTGAATACTACAACATAATCGTTCAAGGCCATGTTGCAGAAGGCGCAGAATTACTTACGGTTATTGCAGATGCTGGTGTTGACTTTCTTGCCTATAAAGCGATTCCTCTTGAACAAAATCGTACCCAATTTACGCTCTTTCCTGTAAATAGCGCAAAGATGACGGTTGGGGCCATAAAGGTGGGATTGAAATTGGATGGCCCTTACTTCGCAGTGATAATCACAGGGGATGAAGAACCCGGAGCTTTAGCCGAAATCTACAGGAAGTTATCTCGAGCAAGGATCGACGTTGAAGAATCGAGCGGAATTGCCCACATAAATGGAGGGTATGGCGTTATCCTTTACCTCAAGCAAGAAGACTGTGACAAAGCTATAGCCGCCTTAGGCAAGTAAATTGTGACAGGCTTATGACTCTATAGAGGGAATGAATTCTTGGAGGAGCCTATGCCAGCGATTCCATCCGCACTTGCAGAGCGCCTGCGCGACACCCTCACGCAACATCCAGCCCTCAACAGCGATCGCGCCCTGCGCGCCGTCTTCGTCGATGCCCGCCTCGCCCCCTGGCGTGACCGCGCTCCCGAAAACACCACCGACCACGCCAACCGTGTCGCCGCCCTCATCGCCGTCCTCTGCGACAAAACCAACGCCAGTGGTGAAAACGCCCTCGTCCTCTTCCTCCACACCCTCGCCGACCAAACCGCCACCACCGACGCCCTGCGTGACGAACTGACCCAACTGGCCACCGAACTCGCCGCCCAGCCGTCTGTGACGCTCACCCCCCTCCACTTTCCCCCCGAAATCGAGGGCGAAACCCTCATCGTCATCGCCGCTTTCCACCACTCCGCTGGCGTCATCGACACCGAGCCGCACAACAAAATCCGCCGCGCCATCGAAAAAGCGCGGAAAGAAGCCGGTTTTGCCAACCTTCGCGTCGCCATCGATCCCGCTCCATTGGACGCCGATAATCGCGCCGGCGCTAGCGCCCTCGGCGATCGCTACAACGCCAGCCTCGTGATCTGGGGCGAAGACACAGGTGTCGAAGTCTGCGTCAATTTCTACAACCGCAAACAACCCGACTTCGATGCTGCCAGCGTCCGCATCGAAGAAACCGCCCATACCCAAATCGCTGCTCCTAGCGAGTATGGCAAGTTCATCACCCAGGACCTCCCCGCCCAACTCACCTTCCTCTCCCTCTTCGCCGTCGGACAATCGTATTTCGCCACCGAAGCCTACACGGCAAGTGTGCAGGCGATCGAAACCGCCGTCACCCACCTTGGTACTTCGCCAACTATCGCTGGTGCTGCCGAAGCCTATTTCCGCCTAGGCTGGCTTTACAGTCTCCCTCTGCCTGACATTGATAAGGCCCTCGCCAACTACACGCAGGCCATTGCCCTCAACCCGAACGACGAGGCCGCCGCTAGTGCGTACAACAATCGGGGCAACACTTACTTTCAACTGCAGAACTATGCTGCGGCGCTGGCCGACTACACCCGCGCCCTCGAACTCGCCCCCCAGAACACCAACGCGTACAATAATCGCGGCGCCACGCACGCGGCAATGCAAGACTACAAAGCAGCGCTGGCCGACTATGGGCGCGCCATCGAGCTGGACCCGCAGGGCGCCAGCGCATACAACAATCGGGGCGCCGCTTACTATCAAATGCAGGATTACAAAGCGGCGCTGGCCGACTACGGGCGCGCCATCGAACTCAACCCACAGTACACTGCCGCGTACAACAATCGGGGCACCACTTACGAGGCAATGCAAGACTACGAAACGGCGCTGGCCGACTATACTCGCGCTATTGAGCTTGACCCGCAGGACGCCAGTACCTATAACAATCGAGCTCTCACTTACGCCGAGATGCAAGACTACGCCGCGGCGCTGGCCGACTATGAACGCGCCATCGAGCTTGATCCCCAATACGCCAGGGCCTACTTCAACCGAGGCCACATCTATCGCACGATGCAGCAACACAACGCGGCATTGGCTGACTTTGCTCAGGCCATTGTCCTCGACCCGCAGGATGCCGCCGCATACGCCAGCCGGGGCAACACATACTACGCTTTACAGCAATACGACGCAGCGCTGACCGACTACGCCCAAGCCATCAACCTCAACCTGCAGGACGCCACTATGTATTCCAATCGAGGCGCTACATTCGCTATCCTACAACGATACGACGCGGCGCTGGCTGACTTCAAGCGCGCCCTCGAACTGGACCCGCAGTTGACTCAGGCGTACTATAATCGGGCCCTCACTTACACCAAGATGCAGGACTATGACGCAGCGCTGGCCGATTACGCCCGCGCCCTGGAGTTTGACCCGCAGGATGCCGAGGTGCACTACAACATCGCCTGCGCCCATGCCCTACAAAACCACACTGCCGAAGCCTGCGTCTGGCTGGAAAAAGCCATCACCCTAGATGCGAGTTGGCGCGATGACGCTCGCACCGATGCTGACTTCGACGCCATCCGCGACGCCCCTTGTCTCCAAGCCCTTCTCCTCCGTTAAAGCGGTATTGTTGAAGGGGATTACATCCGGTAGCCTCTCTACGCCACGCGCCTGATAGCAATAGAGTGAAAATTCACGCCCTTTGAACGTTGAGCGGTATGCCACCTACGACTAACGTACCATTGACATCCCCTTCCACCTTGTGCTAAACTAGCTCTGAAAAAATCATATACAACGACCAAAGGAGAACCATGTCCGCGACTACACCAACATCAGCGCAAGAAAAACCCATCATCGTTTGCATCGACGACGAACCTGAAATGCTCCGACTCATCCGCCTCACCCTCGCACGCCAGAACTTCGAACTGGTCACCGCCGAGAGCGGGCGTGAAGGATTGGAGCTCGTGCGCAAGCTCAAGCCACACCTCGTCCTGCTCGATCTTATGCTACCCGACCTTGACGGTTGGACCATCTACCAGCAGATGAAGATCGATGAGGAACTGGAACACATACCCGTCATCGTCGTCACTGCCAAAGACCAGAGTATCGACAGACTCCTCGGTCTCCACATCGCCAAAGTGGACGACTACATCACCAAACCATTCGGCCCTCAAGAACTGCTCAACAGTATCACCAAAGCTCTGGGGATAGAATCGTAGCGCCGGTGTGAGGGGCTTTGACGAAGGATATGCAGTTTCAAAAATTAGTGTTAAAGGCCATTGATAGGCTTGCCGCTTCGCGATTTTTGTCCTATACTGTTTGGGGAAAACAAAGAACGCTCCGCAGCGCGTCAACACTTGGGGCTCCCTTTGAGCCGTAGCCCAAACGAAAGAAAATACAGTTGAGAGAATACTCGAATGAGCAAAAATCTGTTTGTACCAGAAGATTTCACTGTCCCATCCAGGCTGGAAACAGAACATTTTCGCCTGAGGATGCTGTCTGTGGATGATGTAGAACAAGATTATGAAGCGGTCATGGAAACGCAGGCACGTTTTCATTCGATGGGATACCGATGGCCAAGAGATGGGTTCACTCTTGAAGAGAACCTGGCAGATCTGGAACAACATCAGAGAGAGTTTCTAGCCCGCGAAGCGTTCGCGTATACAGTAGTGACCTTGGACGAAAGCCGAGTTTTAGGCTGTGTGTACATCAACCCATCCGAAAGAGACAATGTTGATGCATGGGTCAACCTATGGGTACGACAAAGCGAGTTTGAGAAAGGCCTGGATCTGATTTTGTTCAATGAAGTGAAGAAATGGATAGCCACATCCTGGCCGTTTGTTACGGTGATCTATCCAGGACGAGAATAAATCAGGAAAACAGATGCCCAGTTTACCCGTTCACATTTACGATCGCCTGGCCAGCACACTATTGCAGTGTGGGCCGTTCGACAGCGATGCGACGTTGCAGGCCGTTTTCATCGATAGCCGCATCAGCGCCTGGAAAGACGCGATCCCCGAAGCGCATTCCCGCGCCGAAAGGGTCACGCTGGCCATCGCCTATCTGGCCAACCAAACCACGGATAAGCAACAAAATGCGCTAGCACTGTTTCTGCACGTCCTAAGCGAACAGCATAACCCCTCGGATAGCTGCCATCAAGCGCTTGCCAAACTAGCAGACGACATCGCGCAACTCCCCAAAGACAGCGCCGGGCTTTCTACCTATGCCCGCCGGCAAGCCTCCCAAAAAGGCTGCTACATGCGCTTTGCGAATGTCCTTGAGTTGTCTTTGACCCTCGTCGTCGTTATGGGCTTTATGGTATCGGGCTTGACCTTACCGATAGAGACCTCAAGCCCTGGATTTGGCGATGTAAAAGTCCTTCTTTTGTGGGGGCTGATTTCGGTGAATATTGCCCTGCTTGTGCGTTGGGTGCTGTCGTATGCAATGCGGAAAGTCCTAAAACTAGAATGGATGCGCAACAAACGCTACGACGCTATCCTGCTTGTGATCCAGATCATGCTTGCGGTCGCGACGATCATCCTTTACTTTCTTTAACCGGACTTACGCAAGATGTCGTTTTCGTCAACCACAAGTAGAAGCCTCCCCAAAACACAAGATTAACTCACACAAAGGTATAAAGACACAAAGTCCATTCTTGTCGCCTTGCATCCTGCCACCTGTATCGCCTGCCGGGCGGTGCGCTCGTCGGCATTGAGCCCCAGCCATTTCAGGCAACCAGCTTCCAGTTGACATCCCCCCACCGCCCGTTATAATCGCGAAATTAGAAAAATAGCCTGGCCAATATGCCGCTAAAAAGGACACTATGATCGAAAGACTCACACTCTGGACGACAATCAACCAGAAAGAACTGATCCGCTTTGGCAAGTTTTCCGTCGTCGGCACCATCGGCGCAATTGTGGATTTCAGCATCCTCTACCTCCTCCACGCCGTCCTGCACTGGAACCTGGCGCTCTCCAACACGATCTCCTTCACGTGCGCCGTGCTCAGCAACTTCACCTGGAACCGCTTCTGGACCTATCCCGATTCCCGTTCCAAGCCCATTTCCTCGCAACTTGTGCAGTTCTTTGTCGTGAACATCGTGGGGTGGGCCATCAACACCGGCATCCTGCTGGCGCTCAATGTCCCCTTCACGAACTTGGTAGACGGCCTGGGCCTCGTCGCCACGGCGGAGATGGCGCACAAAATCGGCTACAACGCGGCGAAAGTCGTCGCCACCGGCGTGGTGCTGTTTTGGAATTTCTTCATCAATCGCTTTTGGACCTATAACGACGTGTAAGCCTGGCCTTGATCAACACCGATAAAATGATACTGTCATTCCGAACAGAGCAGACCGCTGCGAAGCAGCGGTGCGGAGTGAGGAATCTCGTTGCTGTCGCGCAGAGCTCATCAGCAGAAAAGCAAGATCTCAGGCTAAGCGGAACGTGATCCCTCGCTTCGCTTCGGGATGACAATCTAACAACAAAGCGAGCTTTTCGTGGATATCACCATCGACTACACAGCAGCCGCACGGCAGGGCGCGGGCATAGGACGGTATGCTCGCGAGCTGGTCTATGCGATCCTGGCTGCCGGCAGCCCGCATCACTTTGTGCTGATGGCCGCCTCGGCAGGATTGGGCGACCGCTGGGCACGCGAACAACAGCGACTGCGCGAAATGGTCACCCACCCCACCACCCTGACCTTCCGCACGCTCCCCCTCACCGACGACTGGATGGCCCGGCTGTGGCAACGTCTGCGCCTGCCCCTGCCCGCCGAGTGGATCACGGGGCACGTGGA
>JBJYXQ010000743.1:0-1725 GCA_046260035.1 Anaerolineae bacterium | reverse complement strand
TTGGCTCCTGCAAGGCTTTTTGATAGAGCGCGGTCGAGTAAAATTCATAAGACGCCGCCTTATCCGGTACGTCCACCAAATGCACCGTGAAGCGGGCCGGCACGCCGTTGTCCGGCAGGTAGTCGCGGAAGAAGCCGCTGTACGCCTCGGCGTAGGCTTTGCGCAGCCGGTCTTGCTCCGCCGCATAGCCGAGCGGATCCACCAGCGGGTTGGGCGATTTGGGCTGGCAGCCGAAGGCGTGAACTTCGATGAAGTCAACCTGCTTGAGGGACTGGCAAATCCCCGCTTCTTGCAGCCAGAATTCCCAGCTCTTGAACACCAGCGGGATTTCTTGCGCCGGGTCCATCGTGACCAGGTCTGGCAGGTTTAGCACCCCTTTGGCGGAATAGCCGCCCGTCAGCCCGGCGAAGTAAATCTTGAGGTCGCCGTCGGGCATTTCCTCGGTGACGAGCGCGGACAGCACCGGATGCTCGCCATGATAGTAATACGTCAGTTTGCCACGTTTTTTGATGTTGAACGCCATGGAATACCTCCCTATTGATTGAAATGGGTAATGAGAAATTAGTAATGAGTGAACCGGTTTCCGATTGCCTATCACCAGTTCTCAGCTACTGAACAGACTGATTGCTGCGGAAGACAGCCCCCACGCTGATGTCAGGTTGGGGCGAGTCGCTGAACGTGATTTCAGGTTCGCCGGCGGTATTGGTGATGACGCGCAGCGGCGGCTGGATGCGCAGGGCCTCCCAATCAGCGCAGGGAACGGCGCTGCCGTCCTGCACCACGTAGACGCGCAGTGCTTTCAGGTCATTGACGCCCAGGCCGGCTTCGGCAGCGACTTGCAGGTAGATGAGGTGTTGCGGGTCGAAGCCCATCAGAGCGCTGGCGACGCTATCGACTGCCACCATATTGATGCCGGCGATGACCAGGCCGGTCGGGAGGTTGCGTCCGCGTTGGAAGCCGGTACCCTCGCGGGCGACGACGCCCTCCACCAGATTGAGGGCGGGCCGCACGACCTGCGCCGTATCCGCCAGACGCCGCGCCAATCCATGCTGCCAGCGTTCGTGCATGGCGCGATCCAGCCACTCATTCCGGGGGCGCGGATCGTTGCGGACTTCTTCGGGCAACTCCGCCCACGCCTGCGCGCAATAGTGGCGATCCGGCGCGTTGACCACCCCCATCAAATTCTTCAGGCATAGCGTGGTGATGCCTAAGTTGTGCGTCTTGAGCTTGGGGACGTTGAACAGCACGGTATCCGGCGCAATCGCCAGACGGCTCACGTTGAGGGTAGCGTGCGCCAGTGGATGCGGCACCGGGACAGCCACGCACGTCTGCGTCTGCGGGCAGTGCAGCTCCACGCCGGTCGCTTCGGCCAGTTCCAAGAGGCCGGTTCCCCGCCAGTGACGCGGCTCATCGTTGTCGTGGTTGCGTGGGTCCTCCAGAATGGCGACGGCATTGTGGTGCGCGCCATGGCTATGCAGATAGTCCACCATACCGCGCAGAAAGTCTGGATGGGTGGTAATGCCGCTGTCCGGGTCGGCAAACGTCTCGGCGACCGTCAGGTTAGGTTTGAGAACGGCCCGTTCGCCTTCCAGTTCAACATGCAAAACGTCCAGTGCCTGCCGTGCCGCGCGCCGGAAATCCTCCGGGCCGGGCGGCGCTGCGAGGGGTATGGCAGAAACCAAGACGGTTAAGGGGTCATTGAATATCGGGTTGAGTTTCATATCA
>JBJYXQ010000742.1:0-2186 GCA_046260035.1 Anaerolineae bacterium | reverse complement strand
TGCCCGCCGAGGATTACACGTGGACCATCCAGATCGGCAACGAGCAGAACAACCCGCGCGAGCATCCTGGCGGCTTCGAGCATCCTACCGAGCACATCTCCCCGGAGATGTACGCGGAGGCATTTAACAAAACCTACGCCAAGATCAAGGCCGTGCTGCCCAACGCTATCGTCTGCCCAGGTGCCATCGATCCTTATAACTATATGGAGTGGAAGGCGGACAACAACTCCCACATCCGCCCGTTGGACTACTATGAGAGGATGCTGGCCAATATCAAAGCGCTAGACGGCATCATCCTGCACGCCTACACGCACGGGCCAAATCTCGCCGCCGTCACGCACCTGCAACGGTTCGGCAATGGGACAGGACCGTTGTGGGACCACTACTACGACTTCCAGATTTACCGGCTATTTATGGAGCGCATCCCGGCCAAATGGCGCGACGTGCCGGCCTACATCACGGAGATAAACCACATCCACCGGCCGGCTGGCGAGCACGATCAAGGCTGGATCAACCAGAACATCGGCTGGGTGCGCGAGGTATACAAGGAAATCGATCGCTGGAACAAGACACCTTACACGCAGCAGATCCACTGTGGCCTGCTCTACCGCTGGTTTGGCGATCAGTGGGCGCTCAACAACAAGCCCGGCATCCTGGAGGATTTCAAGATGGCGCTCAGCAACGACTATCGCTGGCGCACCGCAGAGATCGGGGCTTTCGACTTCGCCCCCAGCGCCGCCAAAGCGATGAAGCCGAAAGGCGTGGTAGAGCCGCAGGAAGAGCGTGCTCTCGTTCGCCCGGACGATCTCACGCGCATCTGGGGCATTGGGAGGAAAACCGAGCAGGTGCTCAACGCCGCCGGCATCTTGATCTACGAGCAGTTAGCGCGCCTGACGCCGGAACATCTCAAAAACCTGGTGGCGGAGAGCGGGTTACGAACGCGCTATCTCTACCTATGGCCGAAACAGGCAAGGTTGCTCGCCAAAGGGAACCAAGAGGAACTCCTCGATTTACAAATTAAACTAGGGAAGCAAACGCCCATATAAAAAACGTGATGGCACGGTCGAAAACCGGCCATAGCACAGTCGATTGAAAAGCCGGCGCAGTGACGAACTGCGCCGGCTTTTCATCACGGTTGGTGAAATCGTAGCGCGAGGTAAGCCGGACGGTAAGCACCGTTAGGGCGCAGCAGGCTGAACAGCGATTCGGGACGTTCTGCGCCCCACGTCACGCTCATGTTCAGGTTCCAGACGAAAAACGGCCCCACCCACGGGCGTTCGCGCATCAGATACGCCGCAGTCGTCAGGTACCCAGCCTGCTCCTGTTCCGTTACCCAGGCGGCATAGGGATAGGCGAAATCGGAAGGCAGATTGGTCGAGCGAATACCGTCAGCGGCGGGCCAGCCGAATTCCGTCGGCCAGAGCTGTACATCCGCCTCCGCTTCGACCAGAATAGCGTGGTAGTCCTCCAGCGTATCCAGGAAGAAGAAACTCGGATGTTCGTTCCAAGCGGTGCGAATGTGCGTGGCATCGGCTGCGCGCTCCCACGGTGGATTGCCGTAGCCGTACGGATGAACGCCGATCCCATCCACCCACTGTGCCAGCCCTGCCTGGAGCGCTTCGCGCAGGAAACGGCGGTCGTCGATGGCGGTCACACCATCGTCGATGCCCGTAACCCCCGGCCCGGCGCTGATAATCAGCGCCTGCGGATCGGCCTGGCGCACGGCCTGGCTACCCGCCGCCGTCAGCGCGACAAATGCCGCTGGATCGAGCGTCTCGCCGTACCACTCGCGCTGCAGGTTCGGCTCGTTCCACAGTTCGTACGCTGTCACCCGTCCAGCGTAGCGCGACGCGAGCACGCCCATGAAACGCCCAAACTCCGCCGGGTCGTGCGGTGGGCCATTGTAGCCCGGTTCTGAGCGCAGCCAGCCCGGCGCATCCACGACGCCCAGCAACAGGTCGAACCCAAAATCGTTGCTTAACTGCACCAAACGGTCCAATTCCACCCAACGATAACGCTCCGGGTCCTGTTCGACAATCGCCCACTGCACCTGAACTTTGATCCAGCCAAAGCCCAATCCTTCAACCCAACGCAGCACGAGAGGTAGATCGTCGGTGTTGGGATCAATCTGGATGCCAAAGGACGGCTTGGGAACTGGCGGCGGCAGTGGGGTCGGCGTCGGCGGT
>JBJYXQ010000741.1:0-6870 GCA_046260035.1 Anaerolineae bacterium | reverse complement strand
CGCGCAGCGCCGCCAGGTCGCCCACGGTCTGTGCGTTGATCATCAATTGATTGGGGTTCGCCCGCCCATCGTGCTGCACGGCGACAGCCTCCCCACCCCAGATCAGCTTCGCGCCGCTCATCCCGAAGTGCTGCCAGCGACGGACGGTCAACTCGGAGGATCGCCCATCCTTTGTGCCATCCCACCCTTCCATCGGGAGGATGCAGAAGCGGTTGCCAATCATAAACCCGTTCCTAAGCGTGTACGGCTGCGCCAACGGCGCGTCAGGATCGGTCGTCAATTCGGCATCGAAGCCCAACTCAATGCCGGATTCATCGAGATACGCTTGAAACGCCTCGGCGGTTTTCAGTGTTGCAATACGACGATAGGCCATAATGTCTCCTTTGATGCGAAATACGTGATGCGTGAGCGGAAAAATCACGCATCACGTATCACGAGAGCTACAGTTCTGACAAGATGCACTTGACCTTCTCGATCATCACGTCGAGATCTTCCCGCGAGCGGGTCGGATTGGTGTAGAGGAAGACCGTGCGCGCCAGGACGTCCAGCGTGTTCGGGCACATATCCGCCGTGTACTCGACAGGGACTTCAGCACGCTTATAGGCATCCATCCCCGGATGGTGCGCGCCTTGTTGCTTGAGGACCGGCTCCCAGTTCGTATAGACGTGCCGCCCACTGTCGATGGGCGTACTGGCGGACACATCCTGCTCGTGCAGTTTATCCAGCACATCGCGCACGCGCTCCGGCGTCTCGAACAGCAGCGCCAACGTCGTCCCGCAATCGCCTTCCACATCGTGAATGGGATTGAAGGTGAAGTCACCCGCACCGTCAAGTGCCTGGATCATCAGCCGCTTCTCCGTCAGCATCGCGTCCAACATCCCGTCGAGGCGCGTCAACTGCACGCGCAGCACGGCGCTGAGGATCTCGTTGATGCGGAAGTTCATCCCCGCGAAGAACGGTGTGGTAATCTTGGAAGCGTGGTCGCGGAAGACCGAGCCACCATCGTGGAAGACCATCGCGCGATGGTAGATGCTCTCGTCGTCCGTGACCATCGCTCCACCCTCGCCGCAGGTGATGATCTTGTAGTAGTTGAACGAGAACGCGCCCGCATCGCCAATGGAACCAAGGCGTTTGCCGCCGTAAGAGCCGCCATCCGCCTGGCAGGCATCCTCGAGCACCTTGACGGTGTGCCGCCGGGCAACCGCCATCAACGCGTCCATGTTACTCGGCAATCCCACCATGTGAACGGGGATAATCGCTTTCGTCCGGGGCGTGATCTTGCGCTCAGTGTCCACCGGATCGAGGGTGAGCGAGGCATCAACTTCGGCGATAATGGGCACAGCGCCGACCGCCAGCGGCGCGAGCGCCGTCGCCATAAAGGTGTAGGCCGGGACAATGACTTCGTCGCCGGGACCGACGCCCAATCCTACCAGGGCCGTGATGAGCGCGGCCGTACCGCTGGTCACGGCGACGGCGTGCTTCACGCCGATCTTGGCGGCCCATTCCGCCTCGAACTTGCCCGACTCGCTCTCGTCGCCGTCCAGGTAGCGAAAGAGCTTCTTCGATTCGATGACGCGCTGCACGGCGTCTGCTTCTTCCTTCCCGATAATGTACATAGACCATCTCCTAGCGTATCAAATGTTCATGCTTGCCCTGAATCAGGCGTTCCACATCCTCGCGCTCGATCAGGGGCATGTTTTGTGGAATCGTCATCTTTAGAGCTGCCATCGCGTTTCCGTATTCCAGGCCCATCTGCACGTCTGAGTTTAGGAAACCATACAGCAAACCCGCATCGAACGCATCGCCGGCGCCCAGTCGGTTGACGACGCGCAGCGTGTACGTATCGGCCTGGTAGAAACGATCGCCATCATAGGCGACGCTACCATCTCCGCCACAGGTCAAAGCTACTGCATCAGGGTGATAGATGTCGAAAATCTGGCGAACCACAGTTTCGCGCGATCCTCGAGCACCGAGCAATAACCACGCATCTGTCTCAGAAGCAATGATCAAGTTGACGTGAAACAAGATGGCGTGCCAGGCAGCACGGGCCGCTTCCGGCGACCACAATAGGGAACGATAATTCAGATCGAACGAAACACGCACCCCCAAATCCCGCGCACGCCGCACAATGTTGAGCGTGCTCCCGCAGCATGTCGCACTCAAAGCGGGGGTGATCCCGGTCAAGTGGAGCCACGCAGCCTGTGCGATACTGCTGAAGTCAAGGTCATCGGCAACTAGCGTGGTGGCGGCGCTGTGCTCGCGGTCATAGATCGTCTTTGTTGGACGCGGATTCGCGCCCCACTCGACAAAAAACGTTCCCACACGCCCTTCATCGGCCCACACCACCGATGATGTATCGACGCCATAGGCGCGAATACCATTGACGACCTTACGCCCAAGCGCGTTGCGCGGCAGCTTGCCGATCCAGCCAGCATGAACGCCCAATCGTTCCAAACCGATAGCGACGTTTGCCTCAGACCCGCCGACGTAGGCCGTGAATTGATTGCAGTGTTCGATAAGCTCCGGCGACGGCGGCGCGAACATCAACATCGTCTCGCCGAGTGTAAATACGCGCACAGCATGAGATGGAGTTTCTGTCATGTTCTGATCCAAAGTTAGCGGTCAGCAGTCAGCTTTCTAATCCTATGCTGAAAGCTGACCGCTGATAGCTATAACAACCCCATCGCTTTGAAAGCATCCAACATCGCCTCGGCCTTATCCTTTGCCACCGGCAGGATGGGCGCTTTGGGCATACCGGCGTCGATACCGCGCGCGTGGAGCACGGTGTAGCACGCAGCGTTGGTGGAACTAGGAATGTGCAGATGCTTGCGGGCCTTGATAACCTGCATCTGCAACTTTGCGGCGGCTTCGTAGTCACCAGCTTTGTAAGTATCCCACAGCTTGACCATCAACTCCGGGAAGGCGTTCGCCAGCCCCGAGACACAACCCTTCGCGCCAAGCATAAACGCCGGCAAGGCAATCCCCTCTGTGCCGACGACAAATCTGAAATCGGGACGGTCTTCCATCGCTAGCATGAAGTGCGCGAATTCGATATAACTGAACGCGCTATCTTTGATGCCCTGCACGCCCACATCGGCCAAATGACGCAGGAAGGACGGGGTAATCGTAACCCCTGAAGCTTTGGGATTATTATACACATAAACAGGGATGGTGACTGCCTTCACCAGGGCGCGGAAATATTCCACGACAGCGCGTTCGTCGTGTCGGTGGTAGTAGGGTGAAATCGAAGCGACGTAGTCCGCTCCAACGTTCTCGGCATGCTGTGCCAGTTCTACAGACTGCGCCGTGGATGTTGTCCCCACGTGCGCCACTATGGTAATACGGCCCTTAGCCTGATCCACGACAATTTCGTGGACATGTTTGCGCTCTTCAACCGTCATGATCGGCCCGGAACCATACGTGCCGCAGATAAACAACCCGTGGCTCCCCTTCTCGATCTGGAATTCAACCAGAGTGCGCAGGCCTGCTTCGTATACGTCGCCATCTTCAGTGAACGGCGTTGTCAATGGGGGAATAATGCCGAATAACTCTTTGGTCATAATGTTGTGCTCCTTGGTTAAGATTGTTGAAATGGATACTGCGGCTCGAACCCAATCAAATGACGCGCCTTGTCGATGCTCACCAACGTATCGACGCCAACGAGCGGCTTTTTGCGCGCCGTCACCTCTGGGAAGAACACCCGCGCCAGTTCTTCCGAGGGCAGGCCGACGAAGTTGCGCGCGTCGGTAACGTAGACGGCGTGACTGCCTTGAAAATCCGCGAGCAATCCCTTCTCGACGGCCTGCGCCGCATCGCGGACGTCGAGGCTGGTCCAGAAGTTGCTGCGCCCGAACATCACAGCGCCGTCGGAGAAGGTCAGATCGAATTTGGCCTCCCACTCGCGAGAAGCAGCACGCCGCTCAAAATCCGCAACGATGCTGCGAACCCGCTCAGTTCGCGCCGGTTCGGGCAATGCCAAGACTGCAGAGGTCTGCCCATAGCACATCTCTACAAAAGCCCTGAGGATCGATGGCCCAGGTGCATGCAAGTCATACACCGCCGGGAAACGCAGAAAGAGGCTACTCATCTCTTCGCGCCGCCAGAAATACCCGCCGATTTCCTCGATCATCTGTTTGGAAAAGGAATAGGGATCGGTCGTGTAGAGCGGGTGGTCCTCGTCGATGGGAAAGTAGCTCAGTTGGCCTTCCGGGAAAGTGACGCCGAAGTTGTAGCCAAGCGCGTTGATCGAACTGGCGCACACCACGCGGCGGATCCCAGCTTCGGCCGCGGCCTGGAACACGCTGAACGTCCCGCCCACGTTGACGCGGAACAGCTCCTGGCTCGGCGCCAGACTCGGATGGCGATAGGCCGCCAGGTGGACGACACCATCCATCCCCGTGACGAGCTCGCGTAGAGCCGCGAAGTCGGTCACATCGCCCGCGCGGCAGTCCGCACCGGGAATCGGATCCTCAACGCGCAAATCCAGCACGCGCACCTCGTGCCCGTGCGCCAACAACCATTCGACAGTCGGGCGCCCTACATCGCCCATGCCACCGGTGACGAGTATTTTCATTTGTAAATCTCTCCTTCGCGGAACTTCGCCCACGCTGTTTCGAACCAGGAATCGGGCTTGGGCAATGACCGGCGAACGACCCAATCACTCGTGACAACACCCTCTGCTGACGCGAGAGTCTCCAAGACCATATCGCGAAATATCGTGTCTTCAGGGATAATGCGCCACGTATCGTCGAGCTTATCGTGAATCACCACACCTTCTGGGTCGACGACAATCGCCGATCCCCGACTGCCCACCCCGCTCTCCAGCGCAAAGCGCAGAGCTTCCAGGTAAACGGCGTGCGCAAAGCATAGTTGACGATTGCGCAGCGATTCGGCCAAATTGGTGGGATCGACCGCCCGCGCGACACGCCGGTATTGCGCCCACGCTTCGGGCACCGCAGTGCGCAGTTCCGCGAGGGAACGAATGTGCGCGCCCGCCCGGCTCATCCGCGTTTGGAATTCCAGCCGCTCCGCTTGCCAGTCCAGCGCCGATCCCGTAGAGGACAACGAGGCCAGCAAATCTCCTGCCGCTCGCTCGATAACGGGCATAACGGCGGCTTCGTCCAGCGTCCATTCCTGATAGCGGTTGGCGATGTACTCCGCCGCGCGGAACCCGGCAACTTGCCCAGAGTTGAGCGCCGAACCACCGGGCCGGTAGAGGCCGTGCGAGCCGTTGACCTCCCCAAGAGGGAAGAGGTGCTTGACGTTGACCGACTCCCACCACAGGTTACCCGCCAGCCCACCGTTGTTGTGCTGCGCGCACACGGCGATCTCCAAAGGCTCTTTTGTGATGTCAATGCCGTGATCGAGATAGAGCTGAATCGCGCCGGGATTCATCTTCTGCAAGCGCGCAATCGGCGTCTCGAGCAACGCCTCGGAGCGGGTGAGATAGGTGCGCGCCTCCTCGTTCATTGCGTCAAAACTAAAGCCGTCAGGATTTTCGCGAAAATCGAGGAAGACGCGGCGACCTTTCAACACCGTCTCGATATAGACCAGGATGTCCACAATCGACGAACCGCCGGACACCTTGCGTGAGTCGAAGGGCCATTGGTACCCCTTGAGGAAGACCATCGAATTCATCTCGCCCACGGAGTCGAAGTATTCTGGCATGAACTCACGTGCACCGGTGACACCGTCCGCTTCCGTGCTGATAAAGCGCGGGATCACCTGCATATACGTGCCGGAGACGTTCCAGCGGAACTTGATCGACGCCATGCCGTATTGCGATTCCGGCAGACTCTGCGCCTTCGCGCCCGCCAACAGCGCCAGGCCAATCGCGCCGGTGTGGACATCGGGATAGACACTGGTTTTATACAGGCCGCCCGGCCCGCCCACGGCGAAGATGACGTTCTCCGCAAGGTAAGCTTCCAGGTTCTCGTCGCCGTCGAGCGCGAGTGCGCCAATTACACGTCGAGACCTGTCAGGTTTCGGAAAACCTGACAGGTCTTCGTCCACCGTCAACAGTTGCACCACATTGCGCCCTTCACACACGGAGATGTCCAATTCGCGCACACGCCGGATCAACGCACGGCACATTTCCCGCGAGGTGTAAGGTCCGATGGATGTCGCACGCTGGCGTGGATCGTGATCCGTCTTGTAGCCGACGAATTGCCCGTAGGCATCGCGGGGGAACGGCACACCCAGATTCACCAGGTGGAGGAACGCCCGCGCCGAGAGACTTGCTTCGACGAGCGCCAGATCGCCGTGCATGCTACCGCCCTCGAAATACGTCTCCGCCATCACCTCCGGCGCGTCGGTGTCCTCACCGCACAGCGAGAGCTTGTAGTACGTCTGCTTGTCGCTGCCGGTGTTGATCGACGTGCCCTTGTCCAGTCCCTCGCTGATGATGAGAACATCCTCCACGCCGTTGGCGCGCAGTTGAACAGCGGCGTTCAGTCCCGCCGCACCGCTGCCAATGACGAGAGTGTGAACGCGGGTAAGGGGAATCGTTTTCTCAGCAATTGTTATCATCTGTTCTTGCATCGCTAATCCTTTCTCCTAAAATCGGTCAATCACCGACACACCAATCTGCGCGAACTGCCCCATCGCCATCAACTCATCGATGGATTCCTCCAGCGTCACCGTCTTGCGGATAAGGCGCTTGGGATCAAGTTTACCCGTCACAATCATATCCAGCATCAGCGGATAGGCGTGCGCCTGCATCCCGTGGCTACCGAGGATTTCCAGCTCCCAAGCGATGACGAGATTCATCGGGATGAGCGCATCTTTGTAATCCGCCACCATCAACCCCACCTGGACGTGACGACCGCGCTTGCGCAGGCTCAGCACCGAGTTGCGGCACGTCGTCGCGCT
>JBJYXQ010000740.1:0-3320 GCA_046260035.1 Anaerolineae bacterium | reverse complement strand
CACCCGGTCCGAACACAATCTGTGGACCGTCAATACGTTCAAGGCAATCCTCGGCCCCATAAATACGCAAATATAATCCACACGTGACCGGCATAGCATTGTCACCATCAGCGGACAAACGCGCATGCACTGTTTGACCTGAATAAAGCGTCGGGGACGCCATCAACCCATAGCCAGGCATGCTCGCGGCCTTCGGCGGCGTAAACGTCGCCGTTGCAGCGCGCGCCGGACGTCCAGTGGCAACGCCGCGATAGCGCAACGCCAGGCTGCGTGTGCCGACAGCACTATGCCCGGCGACGTTTTCCAGCGTCACAGTCCCTTTCGATTCAATGCTGTCTTCCGGCATCCAACCTTGCACTGCGCCAGGCAGCTCGAAGCTGAAGCGTGCCCCCCCCTTCGGCAAGAACGGATCCTTGCCTGCTAATGCACGCCCGATGTTCGCAATGCGGATTGCCTCTGTCACTGCGTCGGTGATCGCGCGCCCACCATCCGCCGCGGGTAAGAACATTCGGTCAGCAACTGGGCCGCGATAATCGGGGCCGGCCTCAATCCCTGCCAGGCCGTTCTTGATTCCCATCAGACAGCCGACATTACCAGAGTTACAATCAGTGTCCCACCCGCATGTGTTGACGATCATCAGCGTTTTCTGAAAATCATCGTCACCCCACAGCAAGCTCAACACAATCAAGCCGTGATTGGGCACCATGTGGCAGTTGCCGCCGTACTTATGGTAGCCATAACGCTCCGCAAGCAGGCCAAATGCCTCGCGCCAGTCAGGGGTACGCTCGCGCCAATCGCGCAGGTCGCCGATCATCCGGTAAATGACGGAGTCTTTAGGGATAAAGGTAACGGCTGTATCCAGCAGCGTACTCAAATCGGACTCAACGAAGGCCAGCGACTCCATCGCGGCAATGACCTGCGCGCCGTAAATGGCCTCACCGTCGTGGCTGACGCTTGCCGCACGGCGTGCTAGATCCGCCGCCAGCGCCGGATCGCCTGGCGCGATCATCGCCCATCCGTCAATGAAGATTTGCGCACCGATTTGTTCGGCAACGACCTTGCCATTCAACGCTATCGACCCGCTGTGCGGTGCGGGAATCCCGTGTTTGAGACGCAGGTAAGCCGTATGCTCTGTCGAATTGCCCAGGCCGCCCCACCACAGAATCGTGCGGTTCTCAATCAGGTAGTTGAGCCAGGTCTGGCCAATTTGCGCGGGGGTTAGAGCCAACGTGTTGCCGTAGTCGGGCATAGCGCGCAAGAAAGTAAATGTACCGGTAATATCGTCATCGGTGACGATAAGGGGTACGCCACGCTTTTCGTGGACGTAGTAGTTGATCTCGCCCAATTCCTGATTGATTCGCGCGTAAGTCCAACCCTCGAACGGTCGCCCTAAGTAAACGCCGATGATCTTGCCAAGTACTCCGGCATACACGCGCTCGACGTAGTCAGTGGGTAATACCATTACTTCTTCCTTTTACGATTGCGTGAAGCCTGTGCTCGCGACTGTTGCCTCCGTGAGGCCCGCCGCTTTCTCCGAGATCCGACTTCGGTACCGATGTAAATACCATAGTACGGCAGAACCTTACGGTGTACCATCAAAACGATCATCGCTGCCACAAACGCAAATCCGAAGATGAGAAGCGAACTGCTCAATTTGTTCATCAGAGCCGGCTTGATGATCATCACGCCAGCGAGAGTGAGCATCAACATCCCACCGATAAGTTTGAGGATGCGCCCGTGCTTTTCCTCCAGCCGGCTGGCCCGAAGTGTGAACACCGCCGCGAGGAAAATGGCAACCTCGTCGATCTGGTAGATCAGCATGTAGAGCAGCAAAAGCAATACAAAGGTCAGCGTCCCGACCTGCTGTGCGGTCAGAAGATTTGTCCACAATACCGGAAAACCTGCCGTGCACGAAAATTCCACCACGGAGACACCGACTGCCATCGCGAACGTCGCGCTAACCAGCCCCCATAGTGAGTCGCCGGCCTGCATAATTTTGCGGATTCCCTTGTAGATACCGGATTTCTTGTCGTCGGCAATAGTAAAAGAAAGGCCTTCTTTGTACCAGAAGTAGTCCTTAATGTTGATCAGCGCAAAAAACAGCGCCATCAATGCGACAAACACCTGAATCCATCCTAAGAAGCTCACAAAGGTGAAGACGGTGAACAAGCCGGCGATGAACAACATATACACCGCTGCGGTCACGGTGATAAAAACAGCGCCAATGATAAATATCTTTTTACGTGAGCCGGTGTTCAGTGTCAACGACAGCAAGATTGACAGCACCCACAGCGAACAGGGATTGAATCCATCAACAAAGGAGATCAAGAGCGTGCTCACGAGTAGGGATTGCGATTGCACGTCAACCGGGCCGATCAGAGGGATATTGATAATGCTGGAGGCAGGTGTACCAATTTCCGTGTTACCTGCCCCTTCATTCGCTTCCTGTGCTTTTCGACCGGGGATAATGCCCACGCCTATATCCGGGCAACTTTCGGTAAGGCACACGTTAACCTGCGCCTCAATTTCCTCACCAATCTGAGTCGTATAACCCACCCAGTAACGGTCACCAACAATGGTAACCGGCACGCCACTCGGCTCGAAGCCCATAGCCGCTGCCATCTGCTTCATCAGATTCTGGTTTTTGGGAACATACCATACTTCGTAATCAAGCAAAGTGACACGCTGGTTGTTGCGTACCAACTCTTTCAAGAATGGCTCTTCTTCTGCACAATGCGGACAACCATCTCCCCAGAAGAAGTAAATCGGCACATCCGTCGGCTCCTGAGCAAGCACTGCCGCGTGTCCCGGTGTGGCCTGCCCGAAGCCCACAGCCAACAGCGCCAACAGTATGACAACTTTGAAAAATGTCTTGCTTTCCAATTGATCACCTCTGAACATCTGTATTTCGATCATCTAGAGCAGAAGTGTACCGCAAACCAGGCGCTACGTCAACCCCAATGTGCCAACGGCCAACGCGATCTAGCTTGCCAAAGTCCAGTTCACAAGTACACTTTTATGAATCGCACTGGTCAACGTCTTTCCTATGCTGTCCTGAGTCATTTTCGCAGTGAGGGTTTGAACTATGAATCACATAAAACCTATCCAATCAACGGCTATGTCGAATCAGCCTCATTATCCTCAACGCCGCAATCTCCGGCGTCACTTGGCACTTTGCGGTCTTGTGTTGACCCTGCTTCTTTCCGCGTGTGAGATGACGGCAAGCACACCTGAAGCGACACCTGTTTTCGTGGATAATTTCGAATCGCTCGTCTCCGTCACCGGCAAGGTCGTACCGACTGTATGGACAACGGTTGGCG
>JBJYXQ010000739.1:0-2905 GCA_046260035.1 Anaerolineae bacterium | reverse complement strand
CGGTCCAGTCGCCGCTCGGAAGCTCGTTGTCGGTGATCTGGCTGCCCGAATACCCATCAATGGTCGAATAGCCGGCGTCGCCTTCATCGAGATTAGGCCAGCGTCCCATCGGCAGGCGCGCGTCATCGCAGAACAACTGATTGACACCGTATGCGAACTTGCCGGCGTTGGCGCCCGTCTCCAGGTTCGCTACATAGACATTACCACTCGACAGTGACCATCCGGCAATCGGCTGCGCCCCAGAAAGCACCGGTTTATCGGCGCACCCCGACGGGTACGTCCCAAACGTGATGGGCGCCTCTGTCGTACCGGAGCGGGTGATAATGAGGGGGTCAGCGCGCCATACATCACCGCACTTGAACAGCACACTGTCGCCCGGTTGCAGATCCAGGCCATTGACCTTACTCACGGTAGCAAAGGGCTCCGCCTCGGAAAGGCCGTTATTGTCATCATCGCCGGTGGAACTGGAAACATAGTACGTCTGCCCGGCCCGGGGTACAGCCTGCACAACGCCCGGCTTTGCTAACAACACCATCAAAAGCGCCATAAGGACAAATTTACGGCTCATAGCACGACACCTCCGACAATCAACCACGAATCTCAGTAGTAAGAATTTCAATCCGTTGACAGCGGTGCCTTAACAGGCATAATCGTCGCATCATCGGTTTCCACGATTTCCGCCTCCACCCGCCCGGCAGAAAGCTCTTGAAGCGCCGCCCGGAACGCGGAGAAACGTTTCACGGGGAAGCGCGCGGTCAAGGTGACGTCACCGGCGAAGGTCTCGTCCAGGATTTCGCCGCGATGTTCAGCCACGAGCAAGCGTGTCTGCTCAAACAGGTTGTACGGGACAGCAGCCATAACAGTGTGCGTGGGCACACGCTCCGCGAGCGGTAGCGCGCGCAGCACCTCGCGGACGGCCTCGCTGTATGCGCGCACCAGGCCGCCGGTACCGAGCTTTGTCCCTCCGAAGTAGCGCGTGACGACGACCGCCGCATCGCCCAGGTCGCTGCCCTGCAACACCGCCAGCGCCGGACGCCCCGCCGTCCCAGAGGGTTCGCCATCGTCACTGCAATGCGCGATCACCGAACTGCCGTGTCCCACCACAAAAGCCGGGACGTTGTGCGACGCATCGGCAAACTCTTCCCGGATGCGGGCCACAAATGCCTTTGCTTCATCCACGCTAAAGACCGGCGCCGCCGTCGCAATAAAGCGCGAGTTGACGACGATGATCTCAACACGCGTCTCACGTGCAGGAATGAAGTATCGGTTCATAGCGCATCAATGAATGAAAGAATCAGCGAACAATCTCCCATGACCCTCAACTCACAACCCATAACGCTGTTACCTCCACGCTCGCTTCTCGCCAGCGATCCGGCTCTGGGAAGGAACACAGGTAATCCAGTAGCTCAAACTTCGGGCCAACGACCAGCCGAGCGGTGAAAACTGCCGCATCCTGGTTGAACTCGCCTTCGAAAAGCAGCTTCTTCTTCAGTGTCTTGTCGGGAACGTCGAAGGTGTAACACTCCCCCACTCTGCGAACGTTGACCGGCGCATAGGCTGCCTGGAGCACGCTCCGCAGTTGCTGTCCAGCATCGGGAAAATGCGCCGAAGGCAAGGTGAGGGCTAGTTCCATTCGAGTGAAGGTTCCTGGCTCAAAGGTATCGATCCATCCCAGGAAAGACAGACGAGAAAGGGACTCTTTGTTTTTAAGTGTTTCGGCCAACTTCGTCGTGTCCCATGCCTTGAGAGCGAAGACTGTCTCGCCGTGGAGGTTGGCGTAGCGACGGCGGTTGTCCTTGGTCGTGAAGAGGCTCTCTTCTACCGAAAGCAGATTGTCAAATAAGTCAGGATACTGCGCAAGCAAGGCCTGCATCATCCAGGCGTTGAGCCACGCAGGATCGCGGCCCGCCGTCTCCGGCGGCAACCAGAAACGCGCGTAGACCGGCTTGAGGCGCCATTTGGTACGCATCACGTCCTCTAACTCACGTAGGTACGTCCCGCCTTGAGCCTGCATCGCATGTGCAGTGATCGCAGCCCGCTGCTCCGCATCGGTACACGCACCGCACGCAAGGCATTGGCTTCCCAGGCAATAGCCTTCATCTTCCCCGGCGAGCGCCTGCTGGTATTGCGCGTAAAGGAAACGCGACGTCACATCCGAGCGCACGAAACGCATTGGGAAAGCAAAGTCAGGGCCTTTTTCGCCGAGGAACGTCTCGTTCCAATACCCGCGATCCTCCAGCCAACCCCGCAACGCATCCCAATAGCCGGGCGTGAGGGTCATGTCGTAAAAATGCCCCTGCTGCGCCAGTTTCAACACCGGCGTGTGCAGCCAATGCCCACCCAACGCGAGGACTTGCGAAGCAGCATACTCGTCCCACGGCACCGCCAGGCGGAACTCGAAACCGTTGGTTTCGCACGTCGACTTCGCCGGGCCGATCACCTGCCGCCACTCGGCTTCGTCAAGGAACAGCCGATCGTAGCGCAGCGGCGTGAAGGGCATCCGCACCAGCAGGCCAAAGCTAAAGATGATGCGCACACCGCGATTTGTGCGCTGCCGCAACGCTTTCAGGCCTCCCACAAAGTCGCGGAACTCGTCCAGGTCGGACCCGGTCTCGTGCCCGGTGAGGATGTAGAACAGCTTGATCTCACGGATCTTCTGACGCAGCAAACGCGCCAGCACGGTCTCGATTTCGGCAACCGCGAGGCTCTTGTGCAGGAAGGCGCGCATCCGCTGGCTGATGCCCTCGACACCCAGGGTGAAGCTGCGTTTATCGGCGATGACCTCCGCCTCCAGCAGGCCCGGTAGCGTCGCCAACACGTCCACGCGCTGGCTCTTGAAGCTTACGCGGTCGTACAGACGGTTGAGGGCCAAGAGCAGTGTCAGAATGTCCTGGTGCGTGTTGAA
>JBJYXQ010000738.1:0-2057 GCA_046260035.1 Anaerolineae bacterium | reverse complement strand
CGATGTGCCTGAACTGGCGCGTCAAGATGATAATGCCAATGACAATGAGTACTACCGCGGTGAGATATCGTGCTGCCCCTGTGCTAAGGAGAAACGCGCTGCCGATAAAGGCCAAAATTCCACCGGGGATGAGTGGCCACCATTCTTTGGGGTCCCACATATACACGACAAAAAAGGGTATGGCAATGGCGAACATAATATAGGCGGGAATCCATAACTCGGTGAGGACGTTGTAATCAAGTAACGGGACCATAATCCCGACGACCAGCAAGACATAGGCCGGAATCAACGCCCACCAGTTGGCGCGGTGGCGCAGGAACACGACCAGGAACGGTAGCGCGATGGCGGTCAACACAAATGTCGCGATGAAGGCATCGGGCAGGATGTTCCACTCGGTTAAGAGGAGCATCGCGCCGATCGCCAGCAGCACGTAAGCCGGGATGAGCGCCCACCAGTATTCGCGGTTGCGCAAGTAGACCACCAGAAAAGGAAGCGCAATGGCGACCAGCACGTAGATAGCGATGAACGTGCCCGGCACGATGTCCAGGATCGCCAGTGCAATCAAAATAGTGGTAGCCCACAGCGCGTACGTCGTGATGAGGAATCCCCACTCGCTCCGGTCGGTGAGGTAGACGGCGAACACCCCCAGGCCACTGATCGCCAAGACAGCAACCCACAACCATGGCGTGGGATTGAAAATCGTTTCCACGAAACTCATCACGCCAAAGACAATCAACAAACTACCCCAAACCAACGATTGTTTTCTCGACCATGATGACATGTCAGCCCTCCTAAGAAAATAGCCCCACTTCAACGTTTAAAGTAAACTGAGCTTTTCTGCTTGTGCAACGGCTTCTTTACGGTTGTGAACTCCCATCTTGCCATAGATATTTTTGAGATGGGTCTTAACCGTGTTGACGGAGACACACATTGTCTGCGCAATTTCCTGGTTGGTCAAACCTTCCGCCAGCCAATGCAGGACATCGATTTCGCGATCGCTGAGAGGCTCGATCATTTCGGATTTTAGATTTTGGATTTTGGATGGTGGCTCGGCTTCAGGTGAGATCTTTCCCAAATCGGCAATCGGCAATCCAAAATCAAATGCCGCCAGGAGTTTATTGACGTAGTCGGGCGCAATGCCACGAGCAGCCGCCTGGCGCAGCAGGTCCGCCATCGGTCTGCCGGTGTCAACGAAGGTGCGGACGTAGCCGAGGGGTTCGGCCTGTGCCATGGCTTCTGCAAGGATGGCAAGAGCTTCTTCCGCGTTCGGCACGACGAGCGCCTGCAGTGCATGTGCCTGGATAGCAGTTCCGTGCCAACCTCGGCTTTGAGCCATCCCATAAAGCTGCGCCAGAAGCCCCGCGGCTTTGTCCGGTTGCTCCAACACCAGGAACAGCCGAGCCTGCGCCAGCATCAGAAGGAGCACGTCGGGGAACGAACCGGCTTCCTGGGGCGGCGGGGCTTGCGCAGCAATGCGCGACGCTGTTTCCAGGTCGCCCTGACCCAAGGCGATGAGCAGGCGCATAACCAGATTGTACAGTCGTGTCGGCGGAGAAATGTCGGCTTCGCCCAGCAATTGTGCGCTTTTATCAAGGGCCTCTTGCGATGCTATGCTATCGCCCTGCGCCTGTTTGATGAGCGCCAGGATGCTGTGTCCACCGATCTGGAATTCAAGGCTGCCCCCGTGAAGGTTTAGCGCGATACCCTTTCGGGCATGATCGGCGGCGGCATCCAGCATGTTCCATTCGTACAGCAAACGCGCCAGATCATAATGGGCCAGACAAGCCATCGACGTCTGTGCACCCTGTTCGACAATTTGATCGCAGAGATCAGCGGCCTCTTGCGGTTTGCCCTTCGCGGCCAGAATCCGACCGCGGAAAACGAGCGCCACGAGCCACGCAGACATGTTCTCCGACCCGCGCCCGGCGCGCTCCGCCTCTTTCAATGCAGCCTCCGCTTTATCTAGTTGACCAGCGAACCACTGCGTGATACCGAGGTTGAGGGCTACGATACTGCGCTCAGACAACGCATCTTCTGGCAGAAGGGCAAGGGCTTTT
>JBJYXQ010000737.1:6310-13358 GCA_046260035.1 Anaerolineae bacterium | reverse complement strand
CATTTTTGCTCACACGTCCACATCTCTGGCGCGCGTACTAACGCTACTTTTCCGGTTCGACGCTGTTGGCGTACTCAATTGCGTATTACTATACGCGAAGTGTGGAAAATGTCAAGCACGACCGGAATGAGATTTTCTGGTATAATGTCGACCTATAGAGACTGATGATTTGTCTGGTCCGTTCAATCCGTTGAGCTTTCCGGGAGAGTATATGAATTGGAGCGCTTTGCTATCGGCTTTTGGCCTGGTCTTCATCGCCGAGCTGGGCGATAAGACGCAGTTGGCGGTGATGACGCAGACGTGCAAGTTCCGCCGCCCGTGGCCTGTGTTTTTCGGCGGTAGCCTGGCACTGACGGCGGTGACGGCGTTGGGGGCGGTCGGCGGGCGCGTCGTGGGCGAGTTTGTCCCGGCGGAGGTCATCCGTATCATCGCGGCAGTGGCGTTTGTGGTGATGGGCGCGCTCATTTGGCGCGAAGCGGTGAAAAATGGAGACGGGGAATGCATTGAGGATGTCGAATGTGTTCTTGATGAAGCTCAGGCCTCCAAATGGAACTGGCAGGCATTTGGATCGACGTTCATGCTGCTCTTCTTCGCCGAATTGGGCGACAAAACGCAGTTGGCAGTCCTGGGACTATCCAGCAAACAATCCGCCGGCCTGGTCTTTGCCGGCGGCGCGCTCGCTTTGACCGTGGTGACAGCACTCGGCGTGATCGGTGGGCAACAGTTGACGAAATGGATCCCCGAAAAGCTGCTGCTCAAAATCTCCGCGGCGGCCTTCGTGGTGATGGGCGTTCTGATGGGGTTTGGGATATTGTAATCGTTTCGCTTGTGGCGGCTCGGTCATGAGACCGTCCACAGCGCCAGACCTGACAGGTTTTCTGAAACCTGTCAGGTCTTTTTGGTTATCGCCGCAACCGCATTCCATTGAGGATGACGGCGAGCGAGGCACCTACATCCGCCACAATCGCCATCCATAGCGTTGCTACGCCGGTCACGGCCAGCCCAAACACCAGCGCCTTGATCCCCAGAGCCAGGGCGATGTTCGCGCCGATGATGTGGCGCGCGCGGCGGCTCAACGCTACGATGAAGGGCAACTGCCGCAGGTCGTCGCCCATCAACACCACATCTGCCGTTTCCATCGCCTGCGCCGACCCGGCACCGCCCATGGCAATGCCGACATCGGCCTGGGCCAGCGCGGGCGCATCGTTCACGCCGTCGCCCACCATCGCGGTGATATGTTCACCCTCGGCGAGGGCGCGGATGGCAGCGACTTTGTCCTCTGGTAGGAGCCCGGCGCGCACGTCGTCCACGCCCACCTGCGCGGCGATGGCGTTTGCCACGGGGCGACTGTCGCCGGTGAGCATCACCGTGCGAATATCGCCGAGCGCGTGTAAGTCGGCGATGGCCTGGCGGCTCGTCGCGCGGGCGGTATCGGCGACGGCAAAGACAGAGCAGACGCTGGCGTTACCCTGCGCGTCATTGTGACTCAGTAGCATCACGGTTTTTCCTTGAGCGGATAACCGTTCCGCTTCTAAACAGACGGCTTCGGAGTGGGGTACCTGTGTATCGAAGTAGGGGTGGCTACCCACGGTCATACGCGTGCCATTGACTTCCCCGGTGACGCCGCGCCCACTCAGGATACTGACATCCTGTGCGGGAAGTACAGCAACTTGCTTGGCCTGCGCTTCGGCGACCAGCGCGCGCGCCAGAGGATGTGACGACTGCGCTTCAAGCGCTGCAGCGTATTGCAGTCCATTTTTGCAGTTGACGTCGGTGCAGACGTTGAGCACGTCCGTGGTTACGGGACGGCCCTCGGTGAGCGTGCCGGTTTTGTCGAAGGCGAAAACCTGTACCCGAGCCAGCAGTTCGAGATAGCGCCCCCCCTTGATGAGCACACCGCGCGCGGCTGCGTTGGACAGCGCGCTGACGACGCTCACCGGTGTGCTGATGACCAGCGCGCATGGGCAAGCAATCACAAGCATCTGCAGCGCGCGCATCAGCCAACCGCTTTCCCCCCAGAAGGGCTGCCCGAAGAGCAACGGCGGCACGGCGGCAACCAATGCGGCGATGAGGGTCACTGCTGGTGTGTAGACGCGCGCGAAACGGTCGACGAAGCGCTGCACAGGTGCTTGCCGCGACTGTGCCTCTTCAACGAGGGCGACCATCCGGCTGAGAGTGTTGTCTGCTGCCAGCCGCGTGACCTCGACTTCCAACGCGCCGAAGGTATTGACTGTCCCGGCGAAGACTTCGTCGCCGGGAGCTTTGTCCACCGGGACGCTCTCGCCGGTGATAGCGGCCTGGTCGATGGCGCTCTGTCCGGCGCGGACGATGCCATCGACGCTGACGCGGTCACCCGGGCGGATGCGCACGCGCTCACCGACGGCAAGCTGTTCGACGGGGATTTCTTCGGTCGTGCCGTCAGAACGCAGACGCAGTGCAATGGGTGGTGCCAGGTCGAGCAAGCCCTCCAACGCGCCGCGCGCGCGCTCCGTGGCGTAGCTTTCCAGCGCTTCTCCAAGCGCGAAAAGCACGACCACAATTGCCGCTTCGGCCCACTCGCCGATGATCATCGCGCCGGTTACGGCGATGACCATAAGCGTGTTGATGCCCAGACTGTGCGCGATCCAGAGTTCCTGGAAGGCGTGTTTCAGCACGGAAAGGCTGCCCACGGCGATGGCGGCGGCGAAAAACAGCGTCGGCGCGATGGGCGGAACACCGATTACCGCGAGGGTCAGGCCGACGAGTGTCAGTGCAGCAGCGGCGACCGTCAACGTCGTTTCCCGCGAACCGAGTAAAAATCGGGCGAAGTGTTCCAGTGGGTGGCCATCCGATACGTGACGGCGTTCTGTGACCAGGCTGTGCCCGGTTTCCTCCACGATCTGGGCGATGGGCGCAGTGTCGACCTCAGGCACTGCAAACCACACGGTCAGCTTGCCCGTTGCGGTATCCACAGTGCACTCCTCTACGCCATCCAGTTTCCCCACCGCTGCCTGGATGCGTCCTGCGCAATCAATACACGAAAGTCCTGCGATTTTGTATGTTTTTGTCTCTGTCATTGGAACCTCGATGCTGGATACTCGTTACTTGTTGCTGGTTACTCTTTACTTGTGGGTAGCTGATGGCTGACTGCTGAAGGCTGAAAGCTAATCGCTGATCGCTACTCATGCTGAATGTGTTCCAGGCTTTGCCGGAAGAGGCTGTCGATGTGTTCGTCGTCTAGCGCGTAATAGACATGACGGCCTTCTTTGGTGAAGCGCACGAGCCGCATTTCCCGTAGAGTCCCCAACTGGTGTGAGATTGCCGAATGGCTCATACCGAGCGCCTCCGCGAGTTCGTGGACACACAGCTCTCTATCGGCGAGCAGCGCAATGAGGCGCACACGCGTGGGATCGCTCAGCGCCTTGAAAGTACGCGCCAACTGCTCGGCGGTGTGTTCGTCGAGGCTCGGTATGGGTGTTTCTTGGGACTCTGTCATAGTCATTTCCTTAATATATGAACGATTGCTCATATATTAAGCGAAAATCTGGTATTGTCAAGTGCAAAGGAGGGGAAATCAAGCAAGACTCAGTAGATCTAATTTTGTTCGGTCTGGATCGTCAGATCTAAGCCAGAACGGGGATTTGGCAATCCCCTCGGAGCATTTTGTAATCTGCTGAATCTGTGGAGCTAAATCGCTTCTTCTAGCAAAGAGCGACGCCGCAGCTGCCCGCAGGCTGCGGTAATTGGCGTGCCGCGTCGCTGGCGCATAGTGTGCGGGATGCCGGCGCGGTCCAGAACGGCGGTGAAGGCATCCACAGCCTCCGGTGTGGCGGGCTGCGCGTCGTAATCCGGCGTGGGATTGAGCTGGATCAGGTTGACGTGGATCGGAATACCGGCGAAGCGCGCGACCAGCGCTTCGGCTTGTTCGTGTGTGGCGTTGATGCCATCAATCAGCACCCATTCCAGCATCACGCGACGCTTTGTGGCGGCGGTGTATATCCTGAGCGCGCCGCACAAATCGTCCAGGGGATAACGCCGGTTGATGGGCAGGAGCGTGTCGCGGACGTCGTCGGTGGCGGCGTGAAGCGAGACGGCCAAGTTGATGCGCAAGTCTTCGCCTGCCAACCGTTCGATGCCCGGCACGATGCCGACGGTGCTGAGCGTGATGCGCCGCTCAACGAAACCCATACCGCGCGGGTCGCACACGCGACGTAGGGCGTCCAGCGTGTTGTCGTAATTCAGCAGCGGCTCGCCCATACCCATCAGCACGAAGTTAGTCAGAGATTGTCGGCTTGCTGCCAACGTTCGCTGTGCGTGCAGCACCTGCGCGACGATTTCGGCGGCGGTAAGCTGCCGCACGAATCCCATCTGCCCGGTGGCGCAGAAGCGGCAATCGCAGGCACAACCCACCTGCGTGGAGATGCACGCGCTGTGCCGGTGCCGGTAGCGCATGGTGACGACTTCGACGCGCTCGCCATCGGCCAGTTGCAGAAGGTCCTTGCGTGTTGAACCGTCGGCGGCGACCTGCGAGTCTACCATTGGGGGGAGTTCTAGTGTCGTTTCGGCCTTGAGACGTGCGAGTAATATCTGCGGCAAGCCATCGGGAAGGCTGCTGAAGTCAGTGGGGATGTGGCGGTAGAGCCAACGCCACACCGTCCGCGCGTGGATTGAGGCGACGTTCCACCCGGCGAACAGCGTTTCGAGCGCGTTGTAGTCCAGACCGTACAGGTTCATAAGATTTTAGGTAGTAGCGACTTCAGTCGTTTGCACGGAAAAGCGACTGAAGTCGCTACTACGAAGATTATTTTCCAAAGAAGGTCGTCACCGATCCGGCAGGAGCGTTACAGGCGATGTAGCTCTCCTGAAGCGCGAAATCGCCCAGGCTAACATAGGACTCGGTGGGCGAGGTGCGGTAGGCGCTGAAGATGGTGCTCGCGCTGCCGTCCACTTTGACGTTGAGTGTCACGGCTTCGCCGGTCACGTTGATGACGACGAAGGCATCGGGGTTGCCACTGCCGTTGTCCGCAAAGGCGATCAGGTTGATGCCGGAGTTGTTGCTGACCACGCGCGCCACGGCCATACCCGGCTGCCCGGCGCGACTGACCTGCTTGAAGAAGTCGTAGCCCGGCATGACCTCGTAATGACCGTCATCGTAGACGCGGAAGGCGCAGCCGGGGTTCGGATCGCCGCCCACCCATTTGCCAGGGCGCTGGACGCAGGCCCAGGGGATGATGGCGTTCACTTTGGCGCAGTAGATGTTATTGTAGATTTCGTTGACGAACACAGCGTCCATTTTGGCCCAACTGGTGCTGGTGACCCAGGCGTGCAAGTCGGGCCGTTGGGCGCGGAGGATGTCGGTTCCCAGGCTACGCCAGTCGCCGTACCAGCGGCCGGGGTTGGGATTGCCGCGGAAGCCATGGGATGTGATCAGCCCCAGGCCCGCCATTGCCGCGTCGTCGTCGGCCAACGCATCGGCGTACCCCCACTCGCTGAAGCGGAACCAGTTCGATGTCTCGCCGGGTGTGGGTGTGACGTCTTCCATACCGTTGGTTTTGAGGATGGGCGGAATAAGCTTCATAAATTCGGTGACCAGTTCGGGTGGCCAATACATATTGTAATCGTGATTCAGGCCGCCTTCCGTCCCATCCTCGGGCCAGCGCACCCAATCCTCACCCTCGTTGTGGACAGAGACGTAGTGAACGGGGAAGCCTTCTTTTTCGCGCAAAAACTTGGCCCACGAGACGAGGTACTTGGCAACCTCAGTTTTCAGTGTGGGATCGATGTCGCGCCCGCGCACAATGCGCTGCAACGTCATCCACCCCGGCGGCCCGTAAAGCGTCACGAGGATATCCAGATCATCGCCCCGAGCGCGCGTTGTTTTCAGTCCTTCGCGGACGAAATAGCGCATCCAGTGCGTCGTCGTCTCATGGTCGTAGGCGTCTAGGTCAATGCGCGGGTCGTTGAGCGCGTAGCCCGTTCCCGGTTCAGCCTGGTGGAAGGAATCCAGAAACATCTTGACGACGCCGGGTTTCAGGCCATCTTCTCCAAAAATAAGGGCGATAATTTCCTGCCGTTCGGTCTCTGTCAGCAGACTGAAACCACCGTATTCCTGCGGATCGACGGCGTAATCACGCGTTTGTGCCGCTTCGACGTAGTTTACGCCAAAGCCATCCCAATCGCGGATCTTTTTCGAGAAATCGACTTGTGTTCGTAACACGAGGATCCTCCGGTGAAATAACGAAAATCAGGTGCAACGCACATCTAGCGCGTTGCACCTGAGAGAATGGGCATTTACTCGCTCGGAATACACAGCACGTCGCCGACACGGATGTAATTTAGATTGTGAATCTTGTTGCACTCGGCGATGCGCCACATGTTCACGTCGAACTTGAGCGAAATCCGGTAGAGGTTGTCACCCGCTACGACGGTGTAGTACTGCGCGCAGGTGCACGCTGGTGGCGGTGTAGGTGAATCCTGGCGTGCGCAGGTAGGCCCGGGTGGTAGCCATGCGGGTACATCAGGGATGGCGAGAACTTGGCCGGGATAGATCCAGTTAGGGTAGGGGACCAGGTTGGTGTTGATGATCGCCGCAGGGCTAACCTTGTAGGCGCGCGCGATGCAGAAAACCGTTTCGCCCGGTTGGACGACATGGTTGACGATGATGTCATACGCGTTAGGTTGGGCATAGGCCGGCACACTGGAAGTCAATAACAATCCGAAAACGAGCAATAGCACTGGGAATATTCTACGCATAGAACGCCTCCTTTCAAGCGAAAATTTCTCTTAAAACTTTGGTTGGCGCTTGAGGGGACCGGCCTCTAACGTCGATTTTTTCGATTTTGCGGGCACAATAATCCAAAGGGGAAGTGCGCCAGGATACAATCGTCTTTCAGCCTCCTTCATTCTTGCGAAAGGTAAGAACCTCCACGAGGGATGTCATTCTGAACATTGATTTCGGCCAAAACTCAACCCGCTTCAAGATTAGCAATTATATTTTCTCACGGAAGGGTGCGCGCGTCAATATCATAATGTGTTTCAGTTGAGTTAAATTCGTGTAATTCTTGTCCTT
>JBJYXQ010000737.1:0-6210 GCA_046260035.1 Anaerolineae bacterium | reverse complement strand
CTTTAGCCGCAAAATCCGGCACCATCACGAGTAACTTGCACTGTGAATAACGTTCTGAATAGTCGTTGTTTCAGCCATAGGCTTTAACCGCTTCAAGGAAAGCGACGATATTTTGCCACGGAATGTCAGGTTCGTCGATATCGTATGCCGGAGAAAGAATGAGGCCGGCGCGGCCTAGTTGTGCAATGCGTTGTTGAACCTCTTGGCGGATGTGGTCTGGCGTGGCGAAACTGAACGTTGTTTGATGGCCAATCGTTCCCCATAAAGCCAATCGCGTGCCAAACTGCTTGCGAATTTGCTCTGCATCCATATGATCAGGTTGAAGCGGGTTAATGGCGTTGACCCCGATGTCGATTAAATCGGCAATGATAGGGTCGTAATAGCCATCGCTATGAAAAACGACACGGACGTTCTCGTTAATGACGCGGGCAGCCTGGATGATGGTCGCCATCCGTGCCCTGAAGAACACACGCCAGGTTTTCGGGCCGATCATCATAGATCCTGGCATTCCCACGTCATCGCCAAGCGAAAGCACATCAATTCCGGCGCGTGCCAGGGTTTCGGCGTTGCGGCAAGCGAACGCCGTCAGTTGGTCAAGCAGGAAGTGCGCCCAGTCGGGTCGCTCCACCATATCCAAGAGGAAGTTCTCCAGGCCGCGCAGCCGCCAGGCCGACTCGAACAGTTCACCTCCCAGGTGCGGTAAGCTCCCCCCGGCTGCCAGTCCACGCGCGTGGAGTTGTGCCACTTCCTCTGCCAACCCGGCCACTTGATAAGGTGCGCTGACATCCGGGAAGGGAAAGCTCTGTAATTCATCCAGCGTCTGCGCACGGGCGAGAGGGTTGCGATGCTCCGGATCGTGAGGGTGATAACCCCACCGGGCATATGTTGACATTTGTTCCAGCGTCCCCAGGCGCGTGTCGGGAGAAAAAGGCCGCCCGGCCTGACGTAGCGTCTCGTCTTCAGGCGAAGGGGGAAAACGGACAAACTCCACATCGACGCTCATCTTCTGTGCTTGCTCTGGTGGTAACAGCGCCTCAAGCGTGACGCGCGAGAATCCCAGCGCACAGGGAACTCGATCCGGTTCTCCGCCGTCCAGTGCAGTCAATACCCGTGTGCGAGCGTCCATCAGCACCTCAGTGGATTGAACGGAAAAATCTCCAGGGAAATAACGACCCAGACCCTAAAGGTTGTGCAAACCGAAGGTTTGCACAACCTTTAGGGTCTTATGTCGGTCAAATAAACAGCAGGGGCAAATACTCGGGCGCGTCGTCATAAGGTGCAACTTCGCCGGTTACCACTTGATAGAGACGTTCGTGACTCAGGCGTGCAGCTTCGGCGAGCGGCGTGTAGGGACGGTTGCAGGTGTCCAGGAAGCCGATATTGTAGTTCTCGCCGTCGAAGCGGCCCAGTGCGGATTGGTCGTAGAGCGTGAAGTAGTGGACGCCCACGCACCAGGGCTGTGCTGCCGCATCTTCAAGATAGACGCGGAATGCCTTGCCCCGGTCAGCCTGTGACGGCACGTGCCCGATGCCACTGGCGGGCAGTCCCACATCCAGCGCGCCAAAGTGCCATTCACCGACCATAATCGGCATGTCGAGCATCGCGTTGATCTGCGCCATGTCTTCGGCTAGTACACGCGTTTTGTAGCAGTTCATGCTAAAGACATCGAAGCTGCGCATCCCCTTGACAGCCCACGCGGGTGGGATGGTGTAGTGGCGGATGCCCAGGTTCAGGTGATTCGGGTCCACCTTGCGGCATGCCTCGCTCAGACCGCCGAAGTAACGCTCCACCATAAGCGCACTGAAGTCCGCCAGATCGGCTTGCGCGCGCTCGGTGAGAGGGATATCCCACTTGCCCTCAGCCAATTGTTCAAACGTCGTGCCGATTTCCCAGGCATTGGACAGCCGTTCTTCGTCGCCGTAGCGCCCGCGCAGGAAGATGCTGAGCGCGTGACGGGTGCAGCACTCAGTCGTGTTGAACAACATTCCGGCGGCGGGCGTTTCCTGGGCAAACCCCCAATTCGGCTCGTTCATTAGAAAGTAGCCGATAAAGGCTGGATCGTCGCGGGTCTCGCGCAGTTGCTCGGCGAACGCTTCTTTGGCTTGATCGAAGTCGGGGTGGCAGACATCGGGGAAGTCGCGGTAGATCATGGGGACGGAAAGCGAACGGCTATCCAGCGGACGCACGTAGGGAACCTGCGCGTCGCGCGCGATGCGCCAATCCGACCAATTGGCAACAGTGTTAAAGCCAAACTGCCGCAGCAGCCCCAGTGTAATGGTGCGCCAGTTGTCGTAGGCCGCCTCTGACCCGAAGGCACGGATGAAGTTGGCTTTAAGATAATCGAAGGCGTGCACTTCACCGCGCGTATGGTGAGCCTGGGCAGAGGGGCCCTCGGCGTCGGGCAGCCAGGCCAGTGCGGATTCCAGACCCTGGTAAGCTGTGTCGATGCCAAAGCCCACACAATCCAGCCCGGAGGACCAGAAGGCGTAACCATCGGGATCGACGAGCCACCAACGCTTGTGATCGTAGTGTGTGCGGAAGAAGCCTGTGGCGGAGAAGCGTTTTCCCAGCCAACCGCCCCATTGCGAGTAGCCTTCAGGCAGGGCTTGCGCGGATGCGGTCTCGCGTTGGTCTTGCAGGCGGGCGATCAACTCTTCCTCGCTGCGGGTCTTGGCCGGCCACTCGTGGAGGGTGCTTTGTCCTAGTTCATCCAGCAGCTTGCCTTTGGGCAGGATTGGCGCATCCAATTTGGGTGGCTCCTCGGTGACGGCGACGATCGGCGTGAGGCAGAAGTGCGCGGGGTGCGGTCCTTTGCGCAGCACGGTGAGTCGCATCCGATCCACCTTGCGCAAGTCGACGCGCTGCCCGCCGCAGAGGGGTTTGAGCCACGCGCCTTCGCGTTCATAGCGCCAGCGATTCTGGTTCACAGCCTCCAGTGGAATGCGTAGCCGCGCTGCACATTCGGTGATCAGGCCATAGCTCAATGCGAATGTTGAGCCATCGTCACCCTCTTGCAATTGTAAGGTGAAGACGACGAGTTGTTTGCCTTCGAGTAAGGTATCGGCGGTGAGGTAGCGCGCGTCGGCCAGAGCTCCCCTGGGGAAGGTGTAGGCCAACCCATCGCCGATCTCCCGGGCAGTGTACCACGTTGCCTCCGCCAGAGGGGTGGGTGCGTCTTCGCCGGATAGGACGCCCAGCAGAGATTGCGGTGTCAATGTGAAAGGTAGCTCCATTTGTTTTCCTCCCTGTGATATAAATCCAAAGTTAAGGCTGCTGTATCGTGAGTTTTTTCTGATAGCCAAAGGCTGAAGGCTTATGCTTGTAGCACGCGTGCCAGTGTCTCGGCCAGGTGTTCCAGGCTGGGCGGTTTCTGTATCCAATCGCAGACATTATCCGCGATGCGGGTGTCGGTATCAGGATCGAGGGGATGGCCACTCATGACAATGATGCTGAGGTCGGGATCCTGCTGGTAGAGCGTATGGGCCAGAGCTTTGCCCCCCATCACCGGCATCACAAGATCGGTGAGTACGAGCACGATGTCTGCGCGGAGTTCGGCGAAAAGATCCAGTGCCTCTTTGCCGTTAGTGGCCTCGACAGTGCGATAGTTCAACATATCGAGGCTGCTGCACAGCGCCGCGCGGGTGGCAATGTTGTCCTCTACGACCAGGATCGTTTCTCCATGGCCTAGAGGCAAGGTCTCCTTTAATACAGCGTCATCAGGATGGTGTGAGACGTGCAATGAGGGCAGATAGAGGCTAAACACGGTACCGGCACCGACTTGCGATTGGACGTCAATATGGCCTTCGTGCTGCATCATAATGCCGTAGACTTGCGCAAGTCCAAGACCTGCGCCTTCGCCGGGCGCTTTGGTGGTAAAGAAAGGTTCGAAAATATAAGGTAACACATCGTCGGGGATACCGTTGCCCGTATCGGCGACTGTAATCCGCACCCACTCACCGGGATTGAGATCGCTAAGTGGCGCGGACTTGCGGTTGGTCACACGCAGGCGTGCCAGATCGACGGAGAGTATACCGCCATCGGGCATGGCGTCACGCGCGTTTATGGCCAAGTTCATCAACACTTGTTGGATGCGCGTGGGGTCGGCGTTGATCGTGTAGGTATCCGTTTGATAGTTCAATTCGACGCGAATATCCTCTGGTAATATTCGCTGCCAGAGTCTAACTGTTTCTTTTAACACAGGGAGCACATCCAGCGGGCGTAAATCCAGTATGGAACTGCGGCTGAAATCCAAAATCTGATTGATGAGTTCGGAGGCACGCTGGCCTTGTTCTGAGATGATCGTCAAACGTTCTTTGAGTTTGTCCGAAAGATCAGGCTGGCGCAGAGACATCTGGCTGTAGAGCATGATGACAGCGATGATGTTGTTGAAATCATGGGCGATACCGGCAGCCAGCTGCCCGATGCCAGCGAGACGTTCCTGGCGTTGGATGTTTTGTTGGTTTTCGTGCTCCTGGGTCACATCCCGCAAGACGATAACCCAACCCTCCATCAGCGGATTGGTTTCCACAGCGCGCGCAGCGATTTGGAAATGTCGCCGCTTGGCACTGACTTCGTGCCAAAGTCCATGAGGTGGTGTGGTGAGGAATTCCTCGATAGGCCGGCCTCCTAGATGGGTCAAAGGGTGTGTTTGGTCGGAATCTACGCCATCGGTGAGTGTCGTGAGGTATTGGTCGGCAACGGGGTTGTGCGTGACAACGTGGCGCTGCGAGTCGAGCAGAAGCACTCCCTCCGGCACAGTATTCATAATTTGGTGGATTTGTTCGGCGGATTCCTGGATTTGCTTTGAGAGCTTTTCGCGTTCTTCGGCGGCGCGTACTTGCGCGGTGATGTCGCGTTTGACGGAAGCATAGTTGACGATTTTGCCCTCTGTATTGCGAATGGGGAAGATAGAAGTGGCTTCGTGATAGAGTTGTCCATCCTTGCGCCGATTGATGATGTTGCCTTGCCAGATGCATCCGGCAGTAATCGTCCGCCACAAGTCGCGGTAGAAGTCTTCATCGTGTAAGCCACTCTTGATCAGCCGGGGATTTTGCCCTATTGCCTCCTTCGCCGTGTAACCCGTCGCCGTTTCGAAGTGTGGGTTGACGTAGACAATGCTGCCTGACGAATCGGTGATAATCACCGTTTCGCCGACTTGCTCAATGACGGTAGCCAGCCGCATCCGTTCGGCCTCGGCAAGTTTGTTCTCGGTGATGTCGATGAGGTTGCCCATCACTGCAGGACGACCGGCGTGCTCGATGCGGCGCCCGAGGATTTCAACATTGATCATTGCACCGTCCTTGCGGATGCCCCGTACAGTGTAATGGGCCGTTTCTTGCTCGCCGTCGACGCGTCGTCGCAGGCTCTCAGCCACCAAGCCGCGATCGTCGGGATGAATCAACATCAACGAGGACGTCATGTTAAGAAGTTCTTGTGCTGTGTAACCAAAGATGTTGCTCATAGCCGGGTTGACGTATTGGAAACGCTGATTCTGGATGATGTAGACACCCAGGATTGCACTTTCACTCAACGTGCGGAAACGGATCTCGCTCTCTTGCAATTCTTGTTCGCGCGTTTGGAGTGTCGTGTGTGCCTCGCGAAGATCCTGGATTTGTTCCTCAAGACCGTTAAACGTCTGTTGAAGACGACGCGTCATGACGTTGAACGTGGCGGCTAACGTGCCGATTTCATCGCGCGTTTCGACTTCTGCTTGCACGCTCAAATCCCCCGCGATGATGTTTCGCGCCACGCGTGTTAGGTGTTGAACCGGTCGTACAAGCCAGCTTGCCAGTGCAGTCCCAACACCCGCCGCAATGAGCGCCGTCAAACCCGCTGCCAACGCCGTCATTTTGCGATGGGTGTTGATGGGCGCCAGTGCTATCCGGCGCTCTTGTTGCGCGCTGATGTGCCATCCCAACGCGGCAATCGCCGACTGTGCGGTAAGAGTAGTAACATCGGCCTGACTGACCAGATGTGGAGTGCCTTCGAAGCTGAAGATGGTGTATGCTGTTTGGGTCGTTGGGTGGATTTCTAGCCAGGCAGTATCAGGTAGAACTGTGATCTGCTCATCTTCAGGAAGCAGACACTGCCCGTTGGGCATGCACAGAACGATCCAAAGACCGGGAACGTCATTTTGTGAAGGCGTCAAAATCGGGTAAAGTGCCGTTGCGTGGTAAATGGTCGTCAGCACGCCGATGACCGTCGTTTGAT
>JBJYXQ010000736.1:9343-18926 GCA_046260035.1 Anaerolineae bacterium | reverse complement strand
TGCTGTCGGTCATGAAGTTGTAGTGGTGGATGAAGCGCCCGTCGCAGGTCAGTTCTCCGCGCGTGCCGAAGATGCGCGTCTCGCGGTTGCGCATCCGTGTGAAGGCCGTCATCGTGAAACTGGCCGTGCGCGCCCCGGCAAATTGTAGGTTGACCACTTGATTGTCCACCACGTCGTTGTCACAGGCGTAGACGCAGCGCCCGTATGGGCCTGTGCGCAGGGCCTCCAGCACGCTCTCGCGGCTGACGTCGGGTGTGAGCACGTCCACGGGCCAGCCGGTGTACCCACGCTCCAACGCCGTCAGGTAGATGCGCTTGGCGGAGTAGGGGCAGTTCGCCTCGACGGCGCACGTCAGGCAGCGATCGCTTGCACCGGCAGGCTGTTCCTCTTTGCGAAAGTGCTTGAGCGTGCCAAACGAAGTCACGGCTTCGCAAGGGACGCCCATCATATAGCGCAGCCAGTCGATGTCGTGGCACGACTTGGTGAGCAGCATCGGGCCGGAGGCGGCCTCGTTGCCCCAATTGCCGCGCACGAAGGAGTGTGCCTGGTGCCAGAAGCCCACCGGTTCAAGGTGCTGGATGCTGACCAGGTCGCCAATCGCACCCGCGTCGAGGAGCGCCTTGAGCCGCTGCGTGAAGCGCGTGTAGCGCATCACGTGGCATACGCCGAACAGGATGCCTGCCGCCTTCGCTGTCTCCACGATGGCGCGACATTCCTCCGGGGTGGGCGCCATCGGCTTTTCCAGCAGCACGTGATAGCCGAGTTTGGCAAAGGCAATCGCCGGTTCGGTGTGCATCTGGTCCTGCGTAGCGATGATGACCGCATCCGCGAACCTGGGCCGCTCTGCGGCATCCTTCCAATCCGTGAAGACGTTTTCCGCCGGGATGCTGTGCGCGTCGACCAGCTTGTTGCGGTAAGCGTCACGCGGCTCCGCCACGCCGACCACCTGTCCCCGGTCGGAAACCTCGCGAAAATACGTCGCGTAGCCACTGCCACGCGATCCAGCGCCGATAATCAGAATTTTAGGGTTTTGCATAAAAGAACTCCTTGTGTTTGAATGGAATGTGCTTTGTTGATGCGTGATGCGTGACGCGTGATTGTCCACGTCTTACGCATCACGCATCACGTCTTTATCCTTTGAACCGCTTCAGCGTCTCCAGCAAGACTTGTGTACCCCACTCGATGCTCGCCACGGGGATGCGCTCGTCAGCGGCGTGGATCGTCTTGATCAGTTCGTCGGGGATCTGCATCGGGATGAAGCCGTAGGATTGGATGCCCAGTTTGGCGAAGTGCCGGGCATCGGTGACGCCGGAGACCAGATACGGCACGGGGATGCCCTCTGGGTCGGCTTGGCGGATGATGTCGGCGAGGATGGCGTAGCGCTCCATATCTGCCGGCTCCGGCCCGGGTTCGTAGCACTCCACGGTGAGATTGACGTCGTCACCGAGCAGTTCGCGCAGTTCGCGTACCATATCGTCGGGGGTGAAGCCAGGCAACAAGCGACCGTCCAGGCCAAGTGTGATTTCGCCAGGGATGACGTTGATCTTCTCGCCACCGCGCACAATAGTGGGGCTGGCGGTGTTGCGTAGACTGGCGCCGAGTTGTTCGCCTTTGTCACCGAGTAGATCGAGCACGCGATTGGTCAATGCTGGATTAAGCAATTGCCGCAGCACGAGGTTTTGTGGGAAGGGCAGTGCGTCGCTGATGCCGGTAATCATTTGCCGAGCAATCGGTGTGATGTGGACAGGCAATCGCTTGCGGTCGAGGATGCGCAATACGCGCCCCAACTTCGCCATTGCTTGCCCTTGCAGTGGGATGGAGCCGTGTCCGGCCCGCCCGTGTAGCGTGAGGCGCATTGAGCAAATTTGCTTTTCGACCAGCATGATGACGTAGCACTTTTTGCCACCCATCGTCACAGAAATCCCGCCGCCCTCGCCGATGGCAAAGTGCGCGCCTTCGAACTGCTCCGGGTGCTCTTCTACCAGGAATTTCGCGCCGTACTCGGCGCCGGCCTCCTCGTCAGCCAGCACGGTGAAGATGATGTCGCCAGGTGGAGTGATGCTCTCAGCTTTGGCGCGCAGCAACGCGACGGTCATCATCGCTGCTGCGCCTTTGTCGTCGAGCGTGCCGCGGCCCCATAGATAGTCATCCACGATGTTAGCGGCGAAAGGCGGATGCTGCCAGGTCTGCTCCGCCGTTGTGACCACGTCCACATGCGCCTGCCAGATGACGGGTGGCGCTTCGCCGCGTCCTGGCAGCCGGGTGATGAGGTTGGTGCGTTCAGTCGTTCTGCCGAGGATGGTCGTGGTGAAGCCCGCCTGCTTGAAGATGCCGTCGAGATAGTTGATGCAGGCCGCTTCGTTGCCGGGCGGGTTGGTGGTGTCGAATCGTACCAGAGTCTGCAGAAGTTCTACAGGATGGGGAATAGCTATCTCATTCATCGTTCTCCTCCAAGAAAGTCGAAAGTCCAATGCTGATGGCTGAAAGCTGACCGCTGATAGCTACATTTTGTTCAAACCGGCGATTAGTCAAGGGCTGTGGGCAGCCAAAGCGTGAACGTGCTGCCTGCGCCCGGTGTGCTCTCGACGTCGATATGTCCCCCGTGTGCGGCGAGTAGATCACGGGCGATGCTCAGCCCCAGGCCCATACCCTGTGGGAAACGGCGACCGGTCGTGCCTCGGTAGAACGGTTCGAAGATGCGCGATTGTTCCTCCGGGGGGATACCCACACCGGTGTCTTGTACGCGAATCCACACCTCGGTCTCTTCTGTACCTGCGCTGACGGTGACTTCGCCGTCAGGAGGCGTGTATTTTATCGCATTGCTGATGATATTGCCGAGTGCCTGTCCGATCCGGTCGGCATCGAGGGTTAGTTTGGGCAGGTCATCGGGGATGTATGTTTGCCAGTGCAGTTCTTTGTGCTGAGCCGCCTCTCGCCACGGCGCAAGTTCTTGCGTCAGCCACGGACTGAGCGCTACGGGTTTGTGCTCCAATTCTAATGGGCCAAGTGTTTGATCGTAGAGGCGTGTGAGGTCGTCGAGAAGTCGCCGCATCAACTGCATTTGGCCTTCCATACCGTCCAGTAGTTGGGTGCGTAATTCTGGGTTTTGATCGGCACCGCTGGCAAGGGCTTGCGTGGCTGAGAGGAGCGCGCCTATGGGCCGCCCTAACTCGTGAACGAGGTTCGCCAGCAGTCGTTTGCGCGATTTCTCCAATTCGCGCCGTTGGTCGGTGAGCGTGTTGAACGCCCGCAGCAGCATGCGTACTTCATTTGGGCCTTGTTCAGGTAGTGTGTTTAGTAGTTGTCCTTCTACCATTTGCGAGACGGCGTGCGTTGCGCGGCGTAACGGACGCGCCAGTTCTACGGCTAGCAGCCACCCAACGATGATGCCGACGATTGTCCCCCCACCTAACACCCACAGGATGAGCGTCCGCGTGCGTGGGAACCTTTCGTAGACGCTCGAAAGTGGATCGGTGAGGCGTATAACGCCAATGACCTCATACGTTGGCCCTATCACGGGCATCAATACTTCTGCCGTGCCGGTGCCGGGCCGCTCGCCGTAGTTTACCCGGAGCGCCTGCCGGTTCAGCACCGTTTCGCGCAAACCGGGGACGTCCAAAGTCTCGCCAAGTTGGTCGCTGTACGCCGAGTCGTTGGTCGCCAGCAGTTGACCATCGGCAGTGAGCATCATCATCCGCGCAGAGAGCCGCCCGCCAACCTGCGACACGAAAGCTGCAGCTTGCACCGGATTGTACCAGATCTGTGGGTTCTGCGCGGCGGCATCGGCAACGAGCGCCGCTTGCAGCTCGAGCTCGTTCGATGATCCTGCCAGCAGCACTTGCGTCTCCCATAAATACGTCAGCGCCACCCCGACGAGGGGAATGACGATCATCAATGGTAAAACGTGGCTGATAATAAGTCGAACGCGCAATGAGCGCATAAATCCTCCTTCAGTCTGATAGTCCTTAGTCCTGTAGTCGTATGGTCTCGTTGGTTCGGTGTTTGTCTATTTTATGCTGACAACCTGACTACTCGACTTCACGGCTTTCTGACTATTCGACTAACTTATATCCCACGCCGCGCACGGTGATGATACGCTGCGGGTGTTTCGGGTCGGCTTCCAGCTTTTCGCGCAGCCAGCGTATGTGGACGTAGACCACCTGCGGCTCGCCGACGTATTCCGCACCCCAGACGCGCGCCAGCAGATCATCCACGGAGAGCACGCGCCCGGCTTCCTGGGCCAGCGCCACCAGTAGATCGAACTCGCGCGGGGCTAATTCGGCAGACCGTTCGCCGACAGTCACAGTGTGTGCTGCCTGATCGATGACTAAATCACCAACAACGATAGGCTCGGATTCCGGCAGGCTGGGTGCGCTGCCACCGGTCCGGCGCAGCACAGCCTTTATACGCGCCAGCAGCACATCGAAGTCGAAGGGTTTGGTGACGTAATCGTCGGCGCCCAATTCTAAGCCGAGTACCTCGTCCAACTCGCGACGGCGGGCCGTGAGGAAGATCACCGGCACATTGATCTGTTGTCGCAGTGTACGCAGCGTGTCCAATCCATCCATTCCCGGCAAGCCGATGTCGAGCAAGACCAGATCGGGTGGATCCAGGCGCACCTGGGCCAGTGCATCCTCGCCCATCTCCGCCGTGCTCGCGCGATAGCCTGCCTGTTCCAGATTGTACGCCAGACTACGTCTCAGCAGTTCATCGTCATCCACAAGTAGAATGTGTTTTGCCACATTTCCCTCCCGTAAAAATCCATCACGAAGTTAGATTTCTTATTCTGTCGGCTCAATGACTATTGTATCACCGCCGTCGCGCAAGGGTAGACGGCCTTCTTCCGTGTACAGACCCACGTGCAAGGTGCATTGGTCGCATGTGCCTCCTGGCACGTTCAGGAAAAAGCGGTCGCGCAGGGCCGTTCCAACGGTCCACTGGCTGGTGGAATAGGCGTCCGTTCCGGCAACATGGTCGTGTTGCGCGATCAATGTACCGTCAGATCCGATCAGATGGACGAACACCAGGTAATTTGTCGGTAACGGCCCGTAGGTTTCCCACCACACGTCTACCTCCCACGTCTCCCCGATCTTGATGAGGTCGTAGCCTGTCATCCTGATCGGCTCCGTGAAGTCCGCCACCAGCGGATGCGGAGGGACGGCCAACCGATCCAGCGGGTGGCACGTTGTCAGGTCGAAAAGGACGACGCCGACGTTTGTGAAGTGTGCGTCGACCGGCAAACGGTGGCACGCTTCGATTAGAGAACTCAACACCAGTCTGGTCGGATCGGCGAGCGTGTCTTGCCAGAGTACCAACCACAGCCGTTGCGCTCCCTGCGTTTGCTCTTCCAGGGTGACGAGCGCATGCAGGTCGAGCGGGTGCTTCGTGTCTAGTATGCGCGTATCAAACGGCAGGCCGAACAGATGCGCGGGACCGTTGTAGTAATAGTCCAACGTGTGTGCCGCATACCCGCCGATAACGACGATCGCATCGCCGGGGGCGTCGCGCGCTTCGATGTATCGTGCCACGCCGCGAAAGTCCGGGCGTGGGTGCCATTCGTCGATGATGCCCACCGCCCACGTCCCCTGGGCTTGCCGGGCGAGTGCGGGGACGGCCAGGGTAAGCCAGACTGCAAGTAAAAGGCAAGAGGCAAGAGGCAGGAAGTAGGTCGTTAGATGCTGGAAGCTGAACGCTGGATGCTCGACTTTGGATTTGCCATTTTCAATTTGCAATCTCCAATTTGCAATTCCATACTCCCATCCTACTCCTACACCAACGACGAGGGCGAGGCCGAAAGAGGGGAGCAGGTAGCGTTCGCTCCACTTGGCTTTGACGAAGGTCGCCGCTAGCAACAGTGCGACTGGTAGAATCAGCGTGATGAGCAGCCACCAAACGCCTGGCACACGGCGGGTGCGCCACAGGCCGGCAAGGGCTGCAATGAGTGCCAATACCGTGACCGCCACAAACAACGGGGCCCATGGCGCTGGAAGATACTGACCCACGCCGAATAGTAACGGAATCCAGTTCAAGGCCTCCATCGGGATTGCGGAGACCGCCGTGGCATCCACCCGCGCGCGCCATAGTCCCCACGCGGCAACCGGCAGCACCATCAGCCCAAGCCACAGATTTGCACGCCACCATATACGATTTTTGATTTTAGATTTTAGATTTTGGATTTCTAATTTGTAATTTCTAATTTGCAATCTGTAGCTTCCCCACACGAGTATCGCTGCCCACAACAAACCCGCGTAAAGGTGGGCCATCACCATCGCTGTACCGAGGATGACGTAGGCCACGGCACCTCTGCCACGTTCTACGACGCGCCAGGCCATCCAGGCGAAACCGGCAGCGAGGGGGATAACCAGCGCGTACATCCGTACTTCCTGCGTGTAATAGACGTAGATTGGTAGTGTGGCATAGGCCAGCGCCGTACCCCAGCCACCGTATCGTCGCCCCATCACCACGCCGCCCAGGCGCAACAGTAACGCCGCGGCGATTGTCCCCAGCAACACCGAGAGATAGCGCGCCGCAAATTCTCCGCTGCCCGCGACTTTGATCCACAGTGCAAGAAGCAGGCCGTGGAGCGGTAGGGCGTTGTCTTCGCGTAGTAGCCCCAATGTTCCTGAGAGTACGCCCTGCTGTGCGTGATACAGCACGAACGTCTCGTCATACCACAGCGAGGTTGTTGTCAATCCCCACACCCGTAGTCCAAACGCGAGCACGATCAACGCGATGGCAACGGCGTAGTAGCGTCCCAAACCGGATCGTTCCATATCACCATTATACAGCCAGACGCGGCAGGGGCGAAAGAGGAGAGCAGGAGAGTGAAAGTGACAAGGCAACAAAATCATATACAATACCAATAGAGTTCATTGCAATGTCCAGTACCCAGCATCCAGTATCGAGTAACCAGCAACGAGCAACCTGTGAGGTGAGTATGGCAGAGTCGAAGACGGTTCTCATTCGCGGAGGAACAGTGGTGACGCCGGAGATGCTGTTGGATGCCGACGTGCTTGTCCGTGGCGAGCAGATTCAGGCCATCGGCCATGATTTGCCGGTGCCGGAAGGTGCAGAGGTGGTGGACGCGACCAATCTCTTGGTGCTACCGGGGATTATCGACGCGCATGTGCACATCCAACTGGATACGGGCATTTACGCTTCGCCGAGCAATTGGCAGGTCGAGAGCCGCGCGGCGGCTTTTGGCGGTGTGACCATGGTGGTGGACTTCGCCACGCAGTTCCAGGGGCAGAGCTTCGCCGAGGCCTTGGATGCGCGCCTCGCAGAAGCAGCGCCTTCCTGCATCGATTATGCCTTCCACATGATGGTGACAGATGTCCCGCCGGGCCAGGAAGAGACGCTCGGTGATTTGGTCGATTTAGGCATCCAGAGCCTCAAGCTTTACACTACTTATCGTCCTAACTATTACATGGACGACGCGGCGATCCTGCGCCTGCTTGAAGCGGCGGGGCGTTATGGCCTGACGACACTCGTCCATTGCGAGAATGATGCGCTGGTCACGGCGCAGACGCAGGCGTTGGTCGACGCGGGGGACACGGGCTGGCGCTATCACGGCGCCGCGCGCCCGGCACTGGCCGAGCAGGAAGCTGCTGCGCGCGTGCTGCTGCTGGCCGAAGCCGTGCACGCACCTGTCGTCATTGTGCACAACTCCATCGGGGCAACGACGGCGCTGGTGGCCGAGGCGCGAGAGCGCGGGCAGGTCGCCTTCTGCGAAACGTGTCCGCAGTACCTCTTGCTTGACAATACGCTTTACGAAGGCAGTGAACCGTGGCGCTATATTCTCCAGCCGCCGCTGCGCGATCCACGCGAGCGGGAGAAGCTCTGGGCGCTTGTTGATCAAGGAGTGGTGGATATGATCGTCACCGATCACTGCGATTACACGCTGGCGCAGAAAATGGCTCTCGACGATTTTACCAAAACCCCTGGCGGTCTGCCCGGTTTGGAGACACTCCTTCCGCTTGTGGCTACCTATGGCGTCGCCGATAATAGAATTGAATGGACTGACCTCGCGCGCCTGCTTGCCGCCGGCCCGGCACAGCTCTACAACCTGTGGCCGCGCAAAGGCGCGCTGCTCCCCGGTTCCGATGCCGACATCGTGCTGTATGATCCTACCCCTACAGCGACGCTCACTGCTGAACGGCTCCACTCGGCGGCGGGTTACACACCTTACGAAGGGATGCGCGTGCAAGGGCGGGTTGTGTCCACACTGCGGCGGGGGATGTTCCTGGTGCGCGATGGCGAATTTGTCGGTGCCGACACTACCGGCATGTATTTGCGGCGTGAACCGCTTTTCTGGGGATAAATGGGCATCCCGTAATATGGATATGGTTTATCTGCTCATCGGACTGGTGATCGGCGTGGCGGTGTCGTATTTGCTGCTACGCACGCGCGATAAAGGGCAGCAGGGTGATCTGCGCGACGAAATTGACGCGACCTATCGCGCCAGGGCCGAAGCCGAGCGATCGCGTCTGGTGCAGCACTACGAGGCGCGCATCCACGAATTGGAAGACCAACACGCGGAGACCGTCGTCTTGGCACGCCGGCAGAGCACCGAGCAGAGCCGCGCGGTCCTTAAAGGAAAGATGGCGGAGCAGATAGCGCCGCTGCTGCCGGGGTTCGCCTATTGGCCCGCTGACGCGCGCTTTCTCGGAGATCCAATCGATTACGTCGTTTTTAATGGGTACAGCGCGGTGAAAGACGAAGGCGCTGACGGCGAGATGGAAATCGTCATCCTTGATATCAAGCAGGGCAAATCGATGCTGACGAGCGGCCAGCGCCAGATCGCCAAAGCTGTGGAGGCGGGGCGCGTGCGCTTCGAAGTTGTGCGCGTCTTCGCCGATGGCACGATTCGCTCGTACACGTGGGGCGACCCCAAGCCCTGAGATTCTGAGAGTGAGGATTTTCACCACGAAGTCACAAAGACACTAAGTTTTGATGAGTTTATCTTTGTGTCTTAGTGTTTTATTTTCTGAGGTGACAATATGCGTGACATTATCGCGGACATAGAGCGCTGGCAAGAAGCCGGCAAGACCGGCATCGCGCTGGCAACGATTGTGGAGACGCGGGGATCGTCGCTGCGTCCGGCGGGAGCGCGGATGGCGATCACGGCCGAGGGCGACGTCGCCGGTTCGGTCAGCAGCGGATGCGTTGACAGCGATGTCATCGCCGAGATGGAATTCGTCCTCCAAGGGCGCGAGGAGATACGCCGCCCCAATTTTGGCATTACCGATGAGCAGGCGTGGAGCGCGGGACTGGCGTGTGGCGGTGCGATTGATCTCCTGGTTGAACGATGGGAACCGCTCCACGAGCGCTTGATGGAAGAGGTTGAGGCGCGTCGTCCGGTCGCTTTCGTTTCGCGGATTGATGCTGCCAAACCGCCGGCGCACCTGTTGCACACCGCCGATGGCACGACGCAGGGCACGTTGGGCGATCCCGATCTGGATGGCGAGGTGCTGATGGACATCGCGACGGTTTGGCCCGGCCCGTATGCGCAGAAGCACACCTATCCGCAGGGCGAGTTCTTTATCGAGATCATAGCGCCGCCGCCCACGCTCGTCATTTTCGG
>JBJYXQ010000736.1:0-9243 GCA_046260035.1 Anaerolineae bacterium | reverse complement strand
TGGACATCGGTGGCAAAGAACCGCCGATGATCGCGCTTTCCATTCTCGCCGAGATTGTCGCCGTCCGCAACCGTCGCGAGGGCGGGATGATGGGCAAGCGGTAAAAACTTCATCAGCAGATTGAGCAGAGACTATACGACTAACGACTATCGGATTAATTCAAAAAGGAGTGTAACGATGACGCGTATCAAATTTCCTTCGGACGAGTGGATCAAGACGCTGAGTGAGCACCTCAACGGCAGCTCTTCCTACGAGCAATCGGCCAAAAATTGGGAGGGGGATTTTGTCTTCATTGTCGAACCGGATGACGCCTATCCGGAGACGGCCTATCTTTACCTCGGCCTCTATCACGGTAAAAGCCCCGATGCAATGCAGGTGAGCAGCATGGATGAAAAGGAAGCCGGTTACGTCATCAGCGCTCCGTTTAGTACCTGGCGCAGAGTCATCGAAGGGAAACTCGATCCCATTCAGGGGATGATGACCCGTCGCCTCAAACTCCAGGGCGATATGAAGATGATCATGCGCTATCCCAAAGCGGCCAAAGAGATTATCGCTTGCACCAAACTCATCTCCACAGATTTTGGTGACTGAATTTTATCAGCAGATTAAGCGGATTTAGCAGATTAGAAAATCAAAATCTGTTTGATCTGCTAAATCTGTTGACCTACTTTAAGGAGAGTGACTATGTGGTATTTCGTTTCCCCGCAGATTGTCTTTGGCGAGAGCGCGTTAGATGCGCTGGATGATGTGCAGGGCACGCGGGCGTTGCTTGTCACCGATACTACCCTGGTCAAACTGGGACTTGTGGACACGGTCGCGGCGCACCTGGACAAAGCCAGTATTGCGTATCGCGTCTTTGACGCCGTAGAACCTGATCCGAGCACCGAGACGGCCCTTGCGGGTGCGCGTGTGGCGTTAGAGTACGAGCCGGATTGGATTATCGGGCTGGGCGGCGGGTCGGTGATGGACGCGGCGAAAGCGATCTGGATCCTCTACGAGCGCCCCGATCTCGAACCAGAGGACATCAACCCGATGGTGGACTTGCACCTGCGGCGCAAGGCGCGCCTGATCACCATCCCCACGACCAGTGGCACCGGCTCCGAGGTGACGTGGGCCATCGTTCTCACGGACACTGCCGAGCAGCGCAAGATGAGCCTGGGCAACCGTGAAAATACGGCCGACCTCGCCATCGTCGATCCCGCTCTGGTGATGGGGATGCCGCCTCAGTTGACCGCCGATACCGGCCTGGACGCGCTCACGCACGCCATCGAAGGCTATACCTGCACCTGGCACACCGACTTGACCGATGGTTTGTGCCTCGATGCAGCCAAGAAAATCCTCACCTACCTGCCGCGAGCCGTCGCCGATGGCAGCGACGCGGAGGCCCGCGAGCGACTGCACAATGCGGCGACCGCCGCCGGGATGGGATTCGGCAACTCCCTGGCGTCGATGGCGCACGCGACCGGGCACGCACTCGGCGCGGTTTTTCACGTCCCGCATGGGCGCGCGGTGAGTCTGCTTTTGCCGTATACGATCGAATATATGGCGGCTGAGGCACCGGAGCGTTTTGCCGAGATGGCGCATTTCATCGGCTGTGGGTGCGACGATGTGGGTGAGGCAGCGCTGCGTCTAGCTGCTGAAATTCGCAGTTTGTGTGACACCGTCGGCAACCCTACCAGCATCGCTGAACTGGGCATCGATCGCGAGACGTTCGTCGCGCACATCGACGATTTGATGGAACGCGCTTTTAACGATGCCTCGATGATGACCGCCGCTCGTAGCCCGGACTACGAAGAATTGCAGCGTCTCTTCGAGTACGCCTACGATGGCAAGGTGATAGATTTTTGAATTACGAATAGCGAATTACGACCATGATCCCCAGTTCGTAACTCGTAATTCGCAGATTCGCTCATTCGATAGGAGATGACTATGTACGGTTACATGGGCAGAATCCTGCGCGTGGATTTGACGGCGGGGACGGTACGGGAGGAGCCGCTGAACGAAGCTTATGCCCGGGAGTTCGTCGGTGGCAGCGGGTTGGCAGCACGTTATGCCTGTGATATGGTCACTTCGGAAACTGATCCCCTGGGACCGGAGAATCCCCTTATCTTCATGACCGGGCCGATGGTGGGGACGGCAATGCCTTCGGCGGGGCGTTACAGCGTGTGCGCGCTCTCCCCGATCACGGGTCTGTGGGGCGAGGCGAATAGCGGCGGCTTCTTTGGACCGGAACTGCGCTTTGCAGGCTACGACGGCATCATTATCACTGGACAGTCCGATTGTCCTGTCTGGCTCTCTATCACCGAGGAGGAAGTCGCCCTGTATGAGGCTGCCGACCTGTGGGGCCTCGATAGTTACACAACGCAAGAATGTGTCCGCGGTCTAATGGACGAGAGCCGTGCGCGCGTAGCCTGCATCGGCCCTGCAGGCGAGAACCTGGCGGTGATGGCAGCAGTGATGAACGATCACGGGCGTGCCGCCGGGCGGACCGGCATGGGCGCAGTGATGGGCGCAAAGAACCTCAAGGCCATCGGTGTGCGCGGCAGGGCGAAGGTGCCGGTCGCCGATGCGGAAGCGCTCAATGTCCTTTCGAAGGCCATCATCGACGGTCTACAGGATGATATGGCTGCCATATCGATCCAGATGGCGGGCACCGCCGGCTACGTGGATATGGCGCTGATGTACGGCGACATGCCCATCCGCTATTATCAGCAGGATGCGTGGGATGAGGGCAGCAACCTGTCCGGCATCCTGATGCTCGACGAATTCCAGAATCGCACCCTTGCGTGTTATCGCTGTCCCATTGCCTGTGGGCGGGAGACGCGCGCGCCTTCCTATGGCGTGGACAAGGTCGATGGCCCCGAGTACGAAACGCTTGGCGCACTCGGCTCGCTGGTGATGGTGGACGACCAGGAAGCCGTGATCTACGCCGGGCATCTGTGCAACGTCTACGGGCTGGACACCATCAGTGCGGGCGCGACCATCGCGCTGGCTTGCGAGTTATTCGAGCGTGGGGTGCTCACGACGGCGGACACCGGTGGGGTGGACATCCGCTACGGCGACGCGGCGATGGTTCACCGACTGCTCGGTATGATGGCCAAGAAGGAAGGCTTTGGCGCGCTGCTGGCCGAAGGGAGCTACGCGCTGGCCGAACGATTCAGCGTGCCGGAGTTGGCCGTTACGGTCAACAAGCTGGAAGTCCCGATGCACGATCCGCGCGCGTTCAGCGGGATGGCGGCGGTGTACGCGCTCTCGCCGCGCGGCGCGTGCCACATGCAGGGGGATATGTACGGCGTGGATACCGGTCAAGGCCCGGCTTACGAATTGGATATCGCGCCGGGCGAGCGCTTCGAGACTTCCGAGGAAAAAGGCCGTGTGGCGGCGCGCCAACAGGTGTGGCGCACCCTGTACAACGCGATGATTTTGTGCCAGTTCCAGAACCCCGGCGTGGAGCGGGTGCTAGACGCCATGAACGCCATCACCGGCTGGGATCTGGCGATAGACGATGTGCTGCCGATTGGTAAGCGCATCCTCACGCTCAAGCGACAGCTCAACCTGCGGCGGGGCCTCACGCGGGCGGATGAGCAGATGCCGGAACTGCTACGCCAACCGCTCGATGGTGGAACTGAGGGCAATGTCCCTGATCTGGATACACTGCTAGCTGGTGCCTATGCCGAATTGGGATGGAATCTGGAGACCGGCGCGCCGATGGAGGGTTGAGGCGTGTGGGTGTTTAGGGGGGGCTGATTCGCCTATTCGCGCCCATTCGCTCATGACCCATTTCTAATTTCTACTTTCTCATTTCTAATTTTTTGCAGGGAGGTTATCCATGCTCGTTGGTATTTCCCCACTACTCAGCCCTGATTTGCTTGCATTGCTCTGCCGGATGGGGCACGGCGATGAGATTGTCCTGGCGGACGCGCATTTCCCCGGTGAAAGCTGCAATGCCCGTGTATTGCGCGCCGACGGGCTGCGTGTCGCCGACCTGCTCGACGCGATTCTGCCGCTGTTTGCGCTGGACACCTACGTGGATAGCCCGGTGCTGATGATGGCGCCTGTTCCCGGCGATACGCTCGACCCCGTCGTTGAAGCTAGCTATCGTGCTGCCATCGACCGGCACTGGCCTGAGACGCCGCCCATCGCCCGCATTGAACGCTTTGCCTTCTACGAACGCACGCGCCAGGCGTTTGCCGTCGTGATGACGGGCGAAACAGCGAAATATGGAAATATCATCCTGAAGAAGGGTGTCACACCGGTAAAGTGAAGTCAAATGTAGTATAATTTGGTAAGAGGCTAACGCTATGGAACCACAAGACGTTTTGGCGCAGCTAAAAAGAATCCCTTTGTTTCAAAACCTCACCGGCACTGCTGGTGAGGATGCTCTCTTGCGTATGGTTCCTTTTGTTCGTGAGCGAGTGTACGAGCCGGGGGATCGAATCATGAGCCAGGAGCGGCCGCCCGATCGTCTCTGCATCGTTATGGAAGGGAAAGTCCGGCTGACGCGCGCAGATGAAGTGGGTAATGTGACCCAAATTGCGGAACATCAGGCCGGCGGAATATTTGGCCGCATGGAATTGGTCGTCCAACAACTTGAGGGTGTGAATGCGGTAGCTGAGGAGAATACGCGCCTGCTCGTCTTGCTTTTCAGAGAGCTGGTCAAAATCTATGATGAAAGCCCTTATCTGCGGGAACATTTGCCGGGACCTTTACGGCCTGCAAAGGCCGTCGACCTCCTAGAGACGGTGTCTTTACTCGAAAACTTCCGCGCCGAACGCTGGCAGACTGAGCTGTATAGGATTGTGCCTTTTCTGCATGACCAAGTTTACGGGAATGGTGAATGGCTCTTTCGCCAGGGCGAAATTTCTGACCGCCTGCTGATTGTGCTAGAGGGGCGTGTCCAACTCACCCGGATTGACCCTGATGGTCTCGTCAAAGAAGTAGGATGGTTGGAGGTTGGGGACGAAGCCGGGGAAACCGGGCTGTTGGTTGGCGATTTCCACGACGTTCTGGCGACCGCCGATGGTCAGGCTCGGGTGCTCTATCTGCTGCGTGACGATTTCAACGCACTTTTGCAGAAGCACCCGCGCTGGATGAACAGACTAAATGTCTCTGAGATCGTCGAGATGCGCCGCAAAGTGCAAACGTTTGATTGGCTGCGCGATGATGAGTGGACTGTGTATGTTCTGCAGCGCCATTGGGCCCGCTTATCCCGCCAGATTATCGTGCCGTTGCTCTTTTTAGTGTTGTTGACTCCGGCCTTATCTTATTTGTCTTCGCGGGGTACGCCGTTAGCATACGCTTTTGCGGCGGTGGTGGCGATTCCGGTGATCGCCTCAATCGGTGTGGTGGTCTGGCAGTATTTGAATTGGCGCAACGACTTCTTTGTGCTGACGACTCAACGTGTGGTCCACATTGAGCGCAATTGGCCGTTTGAGGAGCATTCCGAAGAGTGCTCGCTGGATACCATTCAGGATATCTACGAAGTTCGCCCGGGTTTGACGGCTAACGTGCTCAACTATGGCAATCTGGTCCTGCAGACGGCCGGCGAGACGTTGGACGTCGATATGGACAGTATACCTAACCCGGCCCGTTTACGGGAGATGATTTTCCAGCAAATCGAACGCTCGAGAGCGCGCGACTTGCTCCGCTCGCGCGGGCAAATCCGTGATCTGCTGGCGCGCCGTCTCAAAATTGAGAAAGCGCCTTCGACTCCGCCTAGCAAGACGCTGCCTCCGGCACAACCTGGTCGTCGCCAATGGTTCTTGTTGACGTTTAGCTGGCTGTGGGATTATCTCTTCCCTCCTTCATGGACGGGAACCGACGACGGTGGCACGGTTATCATCCGAAGGTTCTGGTTTCTCGGCCTGCTGCGCTACACGGCGATTTTCACACCACTTGTGGCTGTGACCATTGGTGGCGGTTTATTCTTGTATTCTCTTTGGAACGCAGGAAACACTCACTTTTCCTCCTGGTTGGTTGTCTGGCTTCTTATACAAGCTGTCTTGCTGGCGGTTTTTCTGTGGTTTGTCGAGGACTGGCGCAACGATTACATACAAATTACGCCTAGTCACGTTATTTTGGTGGAACAGAAGCCATTGTTGTTGCGCGAGTCACGGCACGAAGCGCGCTTGGATCGAATCCAAAACCTGGGTTTCGAGGTGCCAGGCTTCTGGGGACAGTTGCTTAAGTTTGGGCACGTGCAATTCGAAACGGCAGGTACAGAAGGGCAGTTTGCGATAAAATGGATACGTTATCCGGCCAAGGTTCGTTCCTTGATTTCTGACCGCCAGTATGAATATAATCAGCATCAGCGACGGGTCGAGGCGACGCGCCGGCAGGACGAACTGTTGAGTTGGTTCGCGACGTATGATAACCTGCGCAAAGAGGGATACTAGCCGATTGTGGTAAAATAGTAGGGTTTGAGATTGTAAAAGTTATATTGTGTGTGACTGGTCTGGCAGATGTGTTTGATCGACAAAACATAGTGTGAGACTGCTGTAGTTTGTTTGGGAGGATGTATGGCATTACGGGAAATCATTACTGTGGGAGACCCACGTTTACGCAAACACTCGCATCCGGTGCGAAAAGTTACACCGGAGGTGCGTACTTTGATCCATGATATGATCGAGACGATGGACACTGAAAACGGCGTGGGATTGGCAGCCGTGCAGGTCGGTGAAATGATAAGGGCGATCGTTGTTGAAATACCGGAAGACGAAGACGACCCCTATAGTGGCAAGCTCTTCGTCGTGCTGAACCCGGAAATCGTCAAGGAAGGCCGTGAGACAGAGGTCGGGGTGGAAGGCTGTCTTTCCATCCCCGGCTACGTGGGGGAAGTAGAACGTGCGACGGAGGTCGTCGTGCGTGGGTTGGATCGCTTCGGTAAGCCGTTCCGCCTTCGCCCGCGCGGTTTCCTGGCGCGTGTCTTCCAGCACGAAATCGATCATTGCAATGGCGTGTTGTATACGGATCGCCTGGTAGCACCGGATCGTATATGGGAAGTGACAGCCGGCGAGGAAGAGCAGACCGAAGTGGAACATGCACAGCAACAGCATGCTGAAACTCCGCTTGTTTGAGCCCCTGGCTGGTGAAATAAAGACTTAGGAGGTTTATGTGATAACGGAAAAACAGGTGATGGACGCGCTGCGTAAAGTGATGGACCCCGAACTGCGGCGCAATATTGTGGATTTGGGCATGGTGCGCCAGGTGCGCATCCGCAACAAAAACGTCAAAGTGACGATTGCACTGACGGTGGCGAATTGTCCGCTGCAGGATAGCATCGCATCGGACGCGGCACAGGCCGTGGACGATTTGGCCGAGGGACTGGATGTTGAAATCGCACTCACGACGATGAATGAAGAGGAGAAAGCGCACCTGCGTGAGGTGTTGCAGACTTCCCAGCAGCAACAGCCCAATTTCCCCGCTGGCAATCTTAACCGCATAAAGACGGTGATTGCTGTGATGAGTGGCAAGGGTGGGGTGGGAAAGTCCACGGTGGCGGCGATGATCGCTGCGGGACTGCGACGCAAGGGATTGCGCGTGGGTGTGCTGGATTCCGACATAACGGGCCCCAGTATCCCCAAGCTGTTTGGTGTCCGCGAAGCGCCATCGACTTCGCCGTTGGGCATCATGCCGCCGCAAACGTCGGGTGGTATTAAGCTTATGTCCATCAACCTGATGCTGCAAAACGAAGAGGATGCCGTTATCTGGCGCGGTCCGATGATTACCAGCGCGATCAACCAGTTCTGGAGCGATGTTTTCTGGGGCGATCTGGACGCGTTAGTCGTCGATATGCCGCCCGGTACTTCCGACGCGGCGTTGACGGTGCTGCAGGGTTTGCCGGTTACGGGCGTTGTGTTGGTCACGTCGCCGCAGGATTTGGCGGAGATGGTTGTACGCAAAGCCGCGAACATGGCCGGGCATCTGAACATCCCCCTTATCGGCGTGGTGGAGAACATGAGCTACGTCACCTGCCCGAAGTGCGGCGAACGCTTTGAATTGTTCGGCAAAGGCAACTCGGAAGAGATGGCCAACGCCTTCGGCACACGTTTCCTGGGCAAACTGGGCATTGATCCGGAGATGGCTCGTCTCGGCGATGCCGGGCAGATCGAGGCGTATACGAACGACGAGTTTGAACCGCTCGTTGAGATCGTCGCCGGTGTCGTCGCTGCGACGCCCGAACCGAATCCGCATAAGCATTAGTCGTAGACGGTAGACGGCAAACGGTAGATAGGTGAAAACCTATCTACCGTTTTTTGTTGATATTAGGGCGTAGCGGTGATGGCGAGAGTTCCCAGAGTTACCCCATCATCGACCGGTGTGCCCTGTGGATCGACAACCGGCACGCTGGCGATGTCCGGGAAGCTGTACATCCCGGCGCGGAGTTGGTAACTTCCCACTTCGATTTCCGCGGGGATAGAGATGGCAAAATGGCTTAGGACGAGATCACCGGTCTGCCAGTAGTCCGCCGGGAACCCTGCGTGATCATCCTGCGCGCTTAGCCCGCCGTTCTCGTCCAGCAATTGTACCGTGAAGTGATAGTCGATGCCGGACGGTGGCAGATTACGTAGCCACCATACCAGCCAGACCTCGAGATTTGTCCCCGTCACTGCCGTCTCCGGCGCTTCGTAAGCTGCGAAGACGACGTTGTTAGCGAACGGAATCCCCGCTGCCAACGGCTGCATTCCCGCGATGATCTCATTGCGGTCAGTGCTCTCGCGGACGAAGGTGCGATACATGACGCCATCTGCCAGCCACGTGACAGGTCCAGGGGCGACGGACTCCCACGTTTCCAGCCGCTGAAGTATTGGCGCGAGTGCGCCACCGCTGTCATCGTATAGCGGGCCGACCAGATAGACGGTGCGCTCGCTTTCTGGCACTGGCAGCGCCGTGCGCCCATCGGTGAAGCGGTGCGGCGTCCCAAAGAGCAACGCCTCGAAGACCGTCGGTGTCTCGGTCGCAAACGGGCGGTTGTTCTCGCCGATGACGATAATCTCGGCACCATCGGCGAGGGTTTTCGCACTCTCTGCTGCAGCGCGGGTGTAGCGGAAGGGAATGCCATGCCCGCCGGTTGAGGGATGCTCGATCATGTAGACGCGTTGTTGGAGGATGACAGAGATCTGCCAGCCACTCCAGACAAGTAGCCCCACAGTCAGAATGGCCGTCGGTAGCGTGAACCTAAACGCACCCAGCGATATTCTGGGCCGCGGCAGGCGTTCCAGTCCCCGTGTGAGCAGGATGGCG
>JBJYXQ010000735.1:0-10350 GCA_046260035.1 Anaerolineae bacterium | reverse complement strand
ATAAGCGCCGGTTTTGCCGCTCCCGGTACGCGCCTGGATCATCATGCCGCGACCGGCGAGCAAGTAGGGGATCGCGCGCGCTTGCACCGGCATCAGCTCGTTCCAACCTGCGCGGGCTGCCGCAGCGCGCAGCGGCTCGGATAACTGGTCTAGGGAAACATCGGCCAAAGTATTTTCTACCCCGTCTGTAGCTGGGGAATCTATTTCACTCAAAATAACCTCTTTTCTGATTAAGACTCTATCCGAAAATTATGCTTGCGAGTGTTTTTGGTGCGTCAACGACGAATTTTGGGATAGATTTTAAGTTGACAAACCTATACTAAATTGTAACACACTTACGGCAGGATGAAAAGGAGAAAGCACGCAGCTTGCTCAATCGTGATCCAAGTGACGAACAGACGGCGACAAAAGTCCCAGCAGTCCGGTAAGCCCCCCCAAAAGGCTGGTACAGAGGAACATCGCAGCCATGCCTGCGCCCGGTCCCGTGCCCACCAGCCGTCCAACCGAACCCGCCAGCACGCCACCAACTTGCAGTGCCGGTTCGAATACGTTGTCGGCCAACAGTCCACCGATCAAATACCCGAAAGGCTGCGCCGTCACCTGAACCATCTCGCGCGTAGAAAAGACACGGCCCTGCACATCAGGCGGAACAAGTTCCTGCCACAGGGCGAAGTACGGGCTGACGATGAACGGAATGCTCAATTCGGACAAGAACCCCGAAATGGACCACCCGATCACCGAGCGGCTGACTGCGGTCAGGAAATCGCAAATCAAGAAGGATAACAACGTGCTGATGAGGTATGTCTTCACCTTGTGTCGCGTGCGTCCCCAAAAGCTGATCATCACGCCTCCAACAACGCCCCCTACCCCCATCACCGTGCGCACTACGCCCAGGCCGAACTCGTCGCCGCCGGTGCGCGCCAGGATCATCGGAGAGAGGACGGCAAAGTAGGTGAGTGTGCCGAACAGGTTGACCAGGAAGAAGGTCAACAGCAGATTGCGCAATCCAGGGTGACGAGTGATGTACTGGAAACCAAAGCGCAACTCGCGGCCAAAACCGCCTGCCGCCAGATGCCCTTCGGTGCTACGTGACGGCGTGGGAATGTTGATAATCAACAACCCAAGCAACGCCAACAGTAGCGTACCCAGATCCGCCGCCATCACCCATCCGAGACCGCCCAATGGCATCAACAGGCCAGCCAGCGCGGGGGCGAAGATACGCGCCGCCGATTTTCCCAAACCGAGAAGTCCGTTCGCGCGCGTGTAACCATCTCTGGGAACCAGCAAACTGACTGACGCCGAAAACGCGGGATCCTGGAACGCCTCCAATATCCCCGTCATTCCCTCGGCGAGGTAGAGGTGCCAGACCTGCAAACGTCCTGCTGCGTAGAGCACGAGCAACAGCGCGGTCATACACCCCGCGCCGAGGTCGGCGAAGGCCATCACTTTGCGCCGGTCCCAGCGATCCACCAGCACACCGGCAAAGGGACTGGCGATGACGAAGGTAATGCAGCTAAAGAAGCCGAGCAGCGCCGAGGCGGTGGCGGTTCCTTTCTCCTGAAACGCCCAAATCAACACAGCAAAACGCGTCATTCCCGTGCCGAGTAACGAGACGGACTGTCCAGCCAATAACACCCAGAAAGCGTTTTTCCTCATTTTGTCCATTAGGGTGGGTATTTTAACACTATTTGTGTGTTTTCGACAATCTTGACACCCCATGATTTCCATGCTACACTTGTCTATAGAGTTAGAAATTCAATTTACACTTCCCATCCCTCAATCCCTAGATTACATCTCAATCTCCAACGTCAGTATCGTGTACTACTTGCAAGAGAAGGTGCTGCACGTTTCGTGTTAAGTGGTTTGTGAAAAGTCATAACACAGTCAGCTGAGGTGCACCCCAACCATTCTAGTTCGTCGTATCAATTTGTTTGGTTAGTACCGGAGTTTCTGTCCACAAACACATTTCACCGTTCAGATTCATAACACGAAGGAGGAAATCTATGAATCGCACACCCCAACAATCAAATCGGCATTGGTATGTTATCGTTACCACACTGTTGCTGATAACGATGCTCGTGACCGCCTGTAAAACCCCAACGGCGCCGGCCACCGAAGCGCCACAGGCGACAGAGAAACCCGCGGAGCCAACGGCTAAGCCTGCAGAACCAACTGCCAAACCCGCGGAGCCAACGGAGAAACCCGCGGAGCCAACAACTGAGCCCGAACCCGTATCCAAGTATAATGAGGCTCCGCAATTCAAAGAGATGGTGGCTACTGGCACACTGCCCCCAGTGGAGGAGCGTCTACCGGCTAATCCCAAAGTGCTCGAACCACTGGAATCCATTGGCGAGTATGGCGGCTTGATGCGCCACCCGCTGCTCGGTTCGTGGTCGTCCCGCTTCTACTCGTTTATGGGCAACGAGAACCTGCTAAATTGGACGCCCCAATGGGACGGCCTGGTTCCCAACGTCGCCGAGTCCTATGAGGTCAACGATGCGTCAACCGAGTTCACCTTCCACCTGCGCAAGGGCATGAGGTGGTCCGACGGCGAGCCTTTCACCGCCAATGACCTTATGTTCTGGTACAACGACATCATGCTCAACGAAGAGCTCACGCCCGTGAAGCCAAACTGGCTGATCGTCGCTGACGAATTTGTCGTGATGGAAGCGCCCGACGACTATACCATCAAGTTCTCCTTTGCGGCGCCCTACGGTCTCTTTCTCCAGTGGGTTGCCACACCCAGCGGTTCGAATATGATCGAGTATCCTGCCCACTATGTCAAGCAGTTCCACGCCAGCTACGCCGACAAGGCAGAGCTGGACAAGATGGTTGCAGATGCGGGTTTCGCGACCTGGGTGGAGCTCTTCCAATCTAAGACCGGCGCGCAGGGCACCGGCGCCGGTTGGACCAACGTCGACCTGCCGGTGATCTATGCCTGGATCGTCACGGAACCGGCCGGCGGCGACGTGACCCGCGCCGTTTCTGAACCAAATCCCTACTACTGGAAGGTCGATACCGAAGGCAACCAGTTACCCTATATCCAACGCATTGAGTGGGAGTTCCTGAGCGATCCGGAAGTGTTGCTGCTACGCACGCTGAATGGCGAAGTCGAGTTCATGAACTATTACGCCAACTCGCTCAAGAACAAGGCCGTTCTTTACGATAATATGGAAGCGGGCGACTATCACTTCTTTGACCAGATTCGCGACCAGGCGTGCACGACCGTAATCCACCTCAACTGGAACACCACGAATGATGCCTTGCGTGAAGCCTTTCAGACCAAGGATTTCCGCATCGCACTTTCGGTGGCTATCAATCGCCAGGAAATCATTGACACGGTCTTTGTCGGACAGGGCATCCCATACCAGGCTGCCCCCAAGCCGACCAGCCAATTCTACAACGAGACGCTGGCAACCCAGTATACTGAGTACGACGTGGCCAAGGCCAACGAGCTCCTGGACAGCCTGTACCCCGATAAGGACGCCAACGGCGTTCGGCTGTTGCCGAATGGCGAACCGATCAAGTTCGACTTGATCGTCGACGCTACGCGCATGCCGGACTGGATCGACGTCCTGGAGCTGGTAAACATTTACTGGGATGCGGTGGGTGTCGACATGACCGTCCAGGGTATCAGCGGCGAACTGCTCGACGAGCGGCGTCAGGCTAACGACTATGATGCTACCGCGGGCTGGAGCGATGGCGGCTTGGCGACCCTCCTGACCCCCAACCAGTTCCTCTTCCCCTTGGGCTGGGGCAGCACATTTGCGCCGGCGTGGGGCGAGTGGTTACAACCAGGCGACTTTGGCGGCGAGCCAGAAGAGCCCCCAGCCGACGTTAAGAAGCAGAAGGAGCTGTATGACCAGATCAAGGCCACGGCCGATCTCGACAAGCAGGTCGAGCTTATGAGCGAGATCATTGACATCGCCATCGACCGCTTCTGGACGATCGGCATCAGCCTGGATACAGGTCAGTTTGGTGTGGTCAAGAACAACTATTTCAACGTACCACTTGCCATGCCTGAATCGTGGAACTACCCGGATCCCTTCCCAACCAATACCAGCACCTACTGGATTAAGGAGTAAAATACCTTTCTGGTGGCGGGTGCAGCCCGTCACCAGAAAACCCTATTGCCTTTGCGGCTTCGGCCGCGCCCGTTGGGGTGCAATCTAGACTTGGGCGCACATCACTAAACTGTAAAGGATGAGAAGCTAGCACGCCCACGTGCTGTTCCGGCGGCGCGTGGGCGTGTATGTAACTAGGTAAATTTTCGAGGAGGAAGTGATGCTCCAGTTTGTTGCTCGGCGGATCTTGTACATGATCCCTACCCTGATTATTGTCTCTATCATTTCATTTATCATCATCCAGTTACCGCCCGGCGACTACCTCACCACCGTCGTCACGAACATGAGAGCGAGCGGTGAAACCATCGACGAAGCGATCCTGGCAGCCATGGAACAGCGGTATGGACTCAACCAGCCGATTTATGTCCAATACTGGAAATGGATATCCGGTATCCTTCTACGCGGCGACTTTGGCCAATCGTTCGAGTGGAACCAGCCGGTGAGTGTGTTAATCTGGGGGCGCCTGCTTCTGACCTTTACCATGTCCCTGGCGACCCTGCTCTTCACCTGGCTGGTGGCCTTTCCGGTAGGGATTTTTTCGGCCGTGCGCCAATACTCTATCGGCGACTATATCTCTACGATCATCGGTTACATTGGCCTTGCCACCCCCGATTTTTTGTTAGCGCTGGTCCTGATGTACGTGGCCTTCAAGGTCTTTAACCAGAGTGTGGGCGGGCTTTTTTCGCCGGCATATAACGACGCGCCGTGGAGTTGGGAAAAGGTGTGGGACCTACTCAAGCATCTTTGGATCCCGGTGATCATCATCGGCACGGGGGGCACAGCCGGCCTCATCCGTATCATGCGCGCGAATCTGCTGGACGAGTTGCACAAGCCTTATGTGGTCACCGCACGGGCCAAGGGCATGACCGAATTTCGTCTGATCCTCAAGTACCCGGTGAGAATGGCCCTCAATCCCTTTGTGAGTACGGTAGGCTGGACCCTGCCCATACTGGTCTCGGGCTCGGCCGTCGTCTCGATCGTACTCGCCTTGCCCACCACCGGCCCACTGCTGCTGAGAGCGCTCATGTCGCAGGATATGTACCTGGCCGGTAGTTTCATCATGTTGCTAAGCACGTTAACGGTGATCGGTACATTTATTTCCGACATCTTGCTAGCCTGGCTTGATCCGCGCATTCGATTAACTCAGTAAAAGGTATACAGCTATGACCTCTTCAGTTCACCCGATGATTGGCGATCACAAGCAAGCACTCCCCAGAAAACCAGCAGAGACTGAGGCTAAGATCCTGGTGGCTTCTCAATGGACGCTGATGTGGCGCAAGTTCCGCAAGCACCGTCTGGCCATGGTGGGCGGTACGGTGACCCTCTTGATCTATCTGGTGGTGCTATTTGCCGAGTTCTTGGCCCCCTTCCCAAGCGCAGCCTTTAGCTCACAATATCCCTATGCGCCGCCGCAGCCGCTGCACCTATTCGATCAGACTCCGGAAGGGTTACGATTCTCGCCCTATGTCAACGGCTACTCGGTCACCATCAACCAGGCGGCCCTGAAGCGCGAGTTTGTAGTAGACAGAGAGTCCAAGGTCCCGGTGAGCATCTTGGTGCATGGGACGCCCTACAAACTGCTGGGTTTATTCGACACCGATCTGCACCTGATCGGCCCGGTCACATACGACGAGGATCCAACGCGCATCGTCACGCCTATGTATCTACTCGGCGCCGACCGTATGGGACGCGATGTGCTGAGCCGCATCATCCATGGCACACGCATTTCGATGACCATCGGCCTCATTGGAGTCGCTCTCAGTTTTATCATCGGGCTTACGTTGGGGGGGGTGTCCGGCTTCTACGGCGGTACAGTAGACAACGCCATTCAGCGAATGATTGAACTACTGAGGTCGATTCCGACGATTCCCCTGTGGATGGGACTGGCCGCCGCGCTTCCTTCGTCCTGGACAGCACTCCAGGTCTTCTTTGGCATCACCGTCCTCCTGTCGCTGATCGGCTGGACCGGGCTGGCCCGTGTAGTGCGTGGGCGTTTCCTGGCACTCCGCACCGAGGATTTCGTCCTGTCGGCGCGTCTGGATGGCAACAGCACCCTACGCACAATCGCCGTCCATATGCTTCCGGCCTTTGCCAGCCACATCATCGCCTCCCTAACCCTGGCCATCCCAGGTATGATCCTGGCCGAGACCGCCCTGAGTTTCCTAGGCCTGGGCCTGCGTCCGCCGATCGTCAGTTGGGGCGTACTCCTCAAAGAAGCACAGAACATCCGCGCTGTGGCCACGGCTCCTTGGCTGCTGCTGCCTGGCGCCGCCGTGATTATTGCCGTACTGGCGCTCAATTTCCTGGGCGATGGGTTGCGAGACGCAGCCGATCCTTACGGTCGGTAGGCCGATCCTTACGGTCGATAAGCTGATTTTTGGTCGCTGACACTGAATAGGACACGAATTGATGAGCAAATCAGATCTTCTTCTCGACGTTATAGATCTCAAGACGCAGTTCTTCACCGATGACGGCATTGTACGCGCCGTTGACGGCGTCTCGTTTCAGATGAAACGCGGCGAGACGCTCTGCATTGTTGGCGAAAGCGGTTGCGGTAAAACTGTTACAGCCCGCTCGATCTTGCAGATTCTCGACCATCCCGGCCGTGTCGTGGACGGACAGATATTTTTTCATCGAATGCACAATGTGAACGGCACAGAGGTCAGAGAAATCATAGATTTGGCCACCCTCAACGTGCGCGGTCCTGAGATTCGAGATGTGCGGGGTAAAGACATTGCTATGATCTTCCAGGAGCCAATGACCTCGCTGAGTCCGATCCACACCATCGGCAACCAAATCATTGAGGCCATCCTGCTCCATTTCCACATCCCTAAAAGTGAAGCCAGGGAGCGCGCGATAGAATTGCTGCACAGAGTCGGTATCCCGCAACCTGCAGAACGTATGGATACCTACACCTTCCAACTCAGCGGGGGTATGCGCCAACGCGCGATGATCGCAATGGCGTTGAGTTGTGGTCCCAGCCTGCTCATCGCTGATGAGCCAACGACAGCTCTGGATGTCACCACTCAGGCACAAATCCTGGAGTTGATGCAAGAGTTGAAGGACGAACTGGGAATGAGCATTATGCTGATTACCCACGACCTGGGCGTTGTAGCAGAAATGGCGGACGATGTCGTGGTGATGTATCTGGGCGCGGTGGCAGAACGCGGCAACGTCGTTGAGGTCTTCCACGACGCTCGCCATCCCTACACCCAGGCGCTGCTGAGGTCAATCCCGAAATACGGTTTGCGTGCAGCGGGCAAGCGCCTGGACTCAATCCAGGGTATGGTGCCTGACCCGTACAGCCGGCCTACTGGGTGCCCTTATCATCCGCGCTGCGATCATATGATGCCCGATATATGTGATCGTATCTCTCCTCCCACCATCCAGATCGGCGAAGATAGAGTCGTAAGTTGCCTGCTTTACGAGGATGACCGCGTTGCCGATCAGAATCTGCAAAACAACTCAACCAGGGATATTTGAGGTACGTTAAATGACTGATCAACAACAGCACAACGATTCAACATCAGCAGTAACCGGCAAAGCAATCGAAAGCTCTATGCGAAGCGATGCTATGCTTGAGGTACAGAACCTGAAAATGCATTTTCCTATTTATGGAGGTTTCTTTCGTCGGGTCGTGGGGCAGGTAAAGGCCGTAGACGGTGTCAATCTCTTCATCCGCCCCGGTGAAACCCTAGGATTGGTCGGCGAGAGTGGCTGTGGCAAGACGACGACGGGGCGCTGTATCATTCGAGCCTACAAGCCCCTCGACGGGCGTATCCTCTACCGACGCGAGGATGGGAGTGTGGTCGATTTAGCACTGATGGATGACCAGAGCCTGAAACCCTATCACCGCGAGATTCGCCTGATTTTCCAGGACCCTTACTCTTCGCTGAATCCGCGTATGCCAGCGGTTGACCTGGTTGGCGAACCGATGAAAGTCAACAAGGTAGCCAAAGGCCAGGAATTGGAAGACCGGGTCGCCGACCTCCTGCGCCGGGTCGGCTTGCGCCCTGAGTACATGAAGCGTTATCCCCACGCTTTCAGCGGTGGTGAACGCCAGCGCATCGGCATTGCACGCGCCCTCTCGCTAGATCCACGATTGGTTATCTGCGATGAAGCGGTCTCTGCCCTCGACGTATCGGTCCGGGCGCAGATCCTCAACTTGCTGGAAGACCTGCAGGAAGAATACCATCTGACTTACCTGTTCATCGCCCATGACTTGAGTGTTGTGGAATACATCTGCGACCGAGTAGCAGTAATGTATGTGGGCAAGCTCGTGGAGTTAGCCTCTACCGACGAACTCTTCGCGAAGCCCCAGAATCCTTACACCGAAGCACTGCTTTCAGCCGTGCCCCAACCGGATCCGTTGATCCGTGACCAAAAGCAACGTATTGTATTGGAAGGCGAAGTACCCGATCCCGCCAACCCACCCAGTGGCTGTTACTTTCACCCCCGCTGTCGCTACAGCGACGGTTCACGCTGCGTGAACGAAACGCCCGCATTGCGCGAAACCACGCCTTTACACTTTGTCGCTTGCCACCATGCCGAAAAATTGAGCCTGCGCGGTGTGATAGCGTCGGGCGTTCTCGGTTAAAGAACAAAATGAAAAGTAGGACGCGCTTTCAGTGCGTCCTACTTATTTGGTGTCAAAGGCAGCTCACTCTTCTGTCCGTTTGGGCTTGATCACAAGCCACAGTTTATAGTCACGGATCAGTTTGTAAGCCCTGGAAGCGACGTCAATGCTAGCCACCAGCAAAGCAATCAAGAAAGCGATTCGCAATCCGTTTGTCATCATCCTATTCAGGATCCCAGCCGCTTCCGGTACAGCACTGAAGATGCTCTGGAAGGCCTCCGGGTTGATGACCGAGGGACCGTTGATCAAACGCCCCAGGATGTAGATATCCAGGCAGTGGAAGAGCACATCCGCAACGCGCGTGCCGAGTTGCCAACGCCCTTGCCGCAGCAGTACCAGATCCAAGGCGATAGACAATCCCCAGCGGGTGATAAATAACGGCAAATACATTGAGAAGAAAGCTGTCGATAAGAAGGGCGGGGACCAATGCCAGGCTCCATCGTAGAACGCACCGCCGATACGGTTTCCAAAGGCCAGAATCCCGATGATGAGCAAGGTCAAAAATGCGATTTCGACGATCAACCCGCCGCGCTTGATCTCATCGCGCGCTTCGATAACGGGCAGGTCGCGCGGATTCCACTTCTCGTCTTCATCGAGCTTGAATTCCTCGTCTGGGACCGCGCGTTCGAGCAAGGCAAAGACCAACGTCGTCGAACCAATGCCACTGAGTGCGATATTCATGAAGATTGTCACGGTTTGGAGCATCAGGTCTAGCACAGAAGCTTTGGAATCCGGCCCCAACATCGACACAATAGCGGTGATGATAGCTGCCAGCAGCCCCGCCCCGGCAACGACACTGATGACCAACAGGTACAGGTCGTAAACCTTGGGCCCGATCACATAACGCGGGCGCGGGCGGTACTTGTTCGCCATCTGCTCCGGCGGGCCAAATTCCTCGAGCACGGCGACCTGCTCATCTTCGGTGAATGTGTCCGGTATCCCGGCTTCTGTTCCTGCAGTGCGCCCGGTGCGCTCTTCCAGCGCATCGATCAACAGCGAGTGCAGTTCCTGCTTCACATCAGCGCGCATGCGCTCCGGCAACCGCCGTCCTACTTGATAGACATAACGATCAATCAGTTCCATCTTACTTTTCCTCCTGTTCTTGTAGCAGCCGGTGCATTGCATCGACCAGTGATTGCCATTCTTGTGTGAGTGTATCCAATACCGATTGCCCCGTGGCATTAAGTTGATAGTAGCGACGCGGGCGCGATTCGGTCAGCGACCATTCGCTTTGCAGCAAGCCTTGGTCTTCGAGCCGCCGCAGCAGCGGATAGAGCGTGCCCTGGTCAATCTCGACCCCGCGCTCGGTCAGACGCTCTTTAAGCGCGTAGCCATAGGCTTCTTCTTTGAGCTGGCTGAGTACGCTGAGCACCAACGTACCGCGTCGCAATTCTGAGATAAGGTTCTGTGTTATATCGCTCATACTGTGTATCCTCCCTCACTGTTTGTTAAATTATACCATATATCACATAGTATTGTCAATAGCAAAGTATAAGGTTTTGCCCATTATTGGGCAAAACTATCCATGTGACCAGGTAGGTGTTAGTCAGGCAATCATTGGAGCAGGGCTATCGTATTTCAAATCTACCC
>JBJYXQ010000734.1:0-2303 GCA_046260035.1 Anaerolineae bacterium | reverse complement strand
GGTCGCCGCGCTGGATATCCAACCTGCGATGCTGGCGCAACTGGCGGCAAAGCTCGCGAAACCGGAGAATCAGGATATCCATAACATTGTGCTACACGAAGCCAGTGCTTATGAGCTGCCCTTCGACGACAATACGCTTGATCTGGTTTACATGATCACCGTATTCCAGGAAATCCCCGATCGCGACCGGACGCTGGCGGAAGCATTGCGCGTGCTCAAGCCGGGTGGCCTATTGGCGATCACTGAATGGCTTTTCGACCCGGATTATCCGCTGATGAGCACCACCATCAAACAGGGAACGCGAGCTGGTTTTGCGGTGGATGCCGTATTGGGAAATTGGTGGACGTATACGGTGCGATTTAAGAAAGTGGTTGAGTGAATTGAAGAGCAGGGTCCCGTAGATGAAACATGTTGTTATGCTTAACGGTTCTCCACGCAAAGCAACGACCTACAAAGTATTGTCGGAGATCGCTGTGTTGTTGGAAGCGCGTGGGTTGGAAGTGACCGTGCTAAACATTGCGGATTATGCAATTACCGAGTGTGTGGGGTGCCAATTGTGCATCCGAAAAACTTCAAAGTGTTACAAACAGGATGATGCCGATGAAGTTTTATCAAAACTGGTGCATGCTGACGGCATTGTGCTGTCATCCCCCGTCTATTTAATGAACATTCCGGGGAAACTGAAGAACCTTTTCGACAAGACAGCCAGTTGGGTGCACCGACCGCCGATGATTGGCAAACCCGTTCTATCGGTTGCCACCACGGCCGGATCCGGGCTCAAAGACGTGCTGAAGTATTTGGAAAAAGTAGCTATTCAATGGGGAGCGTTTCCTACGGGCAAAATCGCGCGATCCATAGCAACGCAACGTCCGGTGTCACCGCGTGAGATCGAGCGGTTTGTTCAGCATATCAATGCTGAACCACGGGACCATAATCCTGGCTGGAATCAGTTGCTGTTTTATCAAGTTCAAAAGGTATTGGCTTTGAAGGTGCTAACCATAGATCGCGAGTATTGGGTGCAGCAGGGATGGGATAAGCGTGTCTATTTCTATCCTTGCCATATTCCCTGGTATAAGCGGATGTTTGTGGGGCTATTCTATAAGTTTCTTTACACTCGCGTGCGCCCGACTGAATCAGCATGAAAAACCACAATGAGGCGAATTCTCCAATGAACGATCTTGAATTTTTAGAAAAACTTCTCTCTATTCCTAGCCCTTCCGGCGGTGAGGATATCTTTGCCGAATATCTTATCGCCCAGATGCGGAAGATGGGTTTTGTCGCACATCGCGACGAGGCGGGGAACGTCGTCGGCTCGGTGGGAGATCCTGCTGCTGAGAACCATATCGTGTTGCTCGGTCACATGGACACGGTCCCTGGCTTCATCCCTGTGCGCTGGGAGGGGGATACGCTCTACGGGCGCGGCGCGGTGGACGCGAAGGGGCCGCTGGCGACGTTCGTGCTGGCGGCGGCGAAGGTCGCACCGAAGCTCGATGGCGCGAAGGTGACCGTGATCGGTGCCGTCGAGGAGGAGTCGCGCGGGTGGGGATCGCAGTACCTGGCGGAGACGATGCCCGCCCCAACGTACGCCATCATCGGCGAGCCGAGTTCGTGGGACAGCATCACGCTGGGTTACAAGGGGATGTTGGCGATGGAGTATCATCTCGCCCAGCCCGGCGGGCACAGCGCCGGTGAGATCACCGGTCCGGCAGAACTTGCCGTCAACTTCTGGAACAGCGTCCGGCGCTATGCCTACGCTTTCAACCAGGACGCGCTGTTGAAGGGCAAGAAAGGGCGTTTCAATTCGCTCGATCCCGCACTGCGCGACCTGCGCACCTACAGCGACGGTCTGAACGATTACGTCGAGATGACGATTGTGACGCGCCTGCCGCCGGACTTCAGCGTCGATGAACTGCAGGAGATGATGGAAGCGTGGTCCAACAACGCGAAACTGACCTTCCTGGGTAGCGATCCGGCCTACCGGTCGGAGAAGAACACGCCGCCGGTGCGCGCGTTGCTGCGCGCCATCCGCGCTGAAGGCGGCAAGCCGCGTTTCAAACTCAAGACCGGTACGTCGGATATGAACACCGTCGGACCGGTGTGGGAATGTCCGATGGTGGCCTACGGGCCGGGCGATTCGTCGCTCGACCACACGCCGCACGAACACCTCGACATCGCCGAATTCCGGCGCGGCGTCGCGGTATTGGCCTACGCCCTAGAGGTTTTGGCCGGTGTATCCGAATCAAAGACTCAGTAGATCGTCTTTTGCTTGGTCTGGATCGCCAGATCCAGACCAGAACGGGGAT
>JBJYXQ010000733.1:0-10568 GCA_046260035.1 Anaerolineae bacterium | reverse complement strand
GGGCCATTTCCGGGCTGAGGATGCCGTCGAGGTGGCAGTGCAACTCGGCTTTGGGCAGTGACCGAAGGTTCACGTAGCCTTTTCTGCCAACGCAGCGTCGATGAAGTGCCGCCAGGTATGATTGGGTCTCCAGATGTGGTGCATCGTCTTATTGGCTTCCGCGACCGGGATTCCGGCGCGCAGCACGCTATAGAGAAAGCCGAACGCCGAAGCGCGCTTATTCACGGCGCAGTGCAGGAAGACTTTTTGTCCCTGGTGTGCGTCCATCGCCGCGAAAAAGTCATCCAGGTCTTGCATGGTGGGATTCTCCCAGACTACCGGGATGTGGACATAGGTCATCCTATGCGCAGCAACAATATCGCTCTCGTTGGGCAGTGCATCGCCCGAGGTGCTCAGCGCCAGGTTGACGACGACTTCAAATCCGGCAGCGGCAATCGCCGCGAACTGTTCCGCTGTCGGCTGCCCAGCAGAGCTGAGGGTCGCGGTCGTGGGCAGGTAGTTCAGGATGTCGGTAAGTTCTGGAGTTTTCATAGTTTGTTTTCGATCTTTGGAGTGTCTTAGGCTTCAACGACGCCGATCCCCAGCGTCCCCGGTCCGCCGTGAGTGGCGAGGGCCATGCCCACTTCGATGATCGGAATGGATTCTGCAGGAAAGCCCGTTTCGGCAGCTAGGGCGTCAGCCAGTTCACGAGCCTCGTCGAGACAGGCAACATGAGCGATGGCGACTTCTTCGGCGGGGAAGTGCTTCTGCGCTATCTCCAGCAGACGTTGTTTGGCGATCTGGCGTCCGCGTAGCTTTTCAAGAAGGACAAGTTCGCCATCCTCCACACCGAGCAAAGGCCGAATTTTGAGCAGGCCGGCGAGGATGCCGGTCAGCTTACTTGCCCTACCGCCCTTAACCAGGTATTGCACGGTATCCAGCGAGATGTACAGATGCAGCTTGTCCCGGTATGCCTCAACCGCGCGCACGACTTCGGTGAGATTTTGTCCTGCGCGCGCTGCCTGAGCAGCGGCGAGTACAAGGTGGCCCTGAGAGATGGCTAACGACGTGGAGTCCACCACGGCGACCTGGTCGGGCGTAAAGTGCTGGCAGGCGACGAGTGCTGCGTTGTACGTAGCACTCAATTTGCTGGTAACTGTGATGCAGATGACCTGATGCCCAGCATCTACTGCCTTGCGGAAGGCGCGCTCAAAATCGCCGGATGAGGGCGCAGCACTTTTCGGCCAGACAGTCTGAGCTTTTTCCCAGAACTCTGCCATAGGGATGGTTTTGTCCTTGAACTGTTCGTTTCCAAAGATAAAGATCAACGGAACTATGGTAATATCGAGTTCTTGCTCAAGTCCTGCCGGCAAATCGCAACTGGTATCAGTCACAACCTTGACGCTCATATCAAGCTCCTTTGCTCGTTAAGGGCGAACATCAATGGGCTGTACATCCTTCTAATTGCGCACAGAACGTCTCGCAGATTTCTTGCGTGGTGCCCGCATAGAGGATGTAGAATTCGTTGTCATCTTTCGTGAGGGTGTAATTGGCGGCGCAGGGTTCAATGGCAACGTTTTGTGCGCCCGCTTCATCGCCTACTACCACAGGTTTGACACATGCGAAGAGGTTCTTGGGATCGAGCAATGCATTCCGATCAGCGATAGCCACCGCACCGGCCGAAACCGGGTACTCCTTGTTGCTGTAGACACGCGCCTGCACCGCACCGACATCCTGATAGCAGCCGATGATTTTGTCTACACCGAGAGCGAGTGCTGCCAGTTCGGGATGTCCGGCCAATAGTGCGGCGCCCTCAGCCAGTGTTCCAAGGTAATCGGTAAGTGTCTCTCCTTCGACGATGGTGTAATCAGGCAGATCGGGCAGCATCTCTTCCGCTGGCGGAACTTCTGGCGTCGGTTCCAAGAGTCCGGATATGAAATCACAGCCGCTCAACAATACGACGAGGAGTGCGAGACTGATCCATCGGGTTATTTGTTTAGACATTGTGTACCTCCGTCGAGAATAGTCCGGTAGTCTTTGGTCTGGTAGTCGCAATGGCAAATTGCCACTTCATTTTCATCGCCGAAATTTTATTATCACTTGAAAGGATTCCAGAATCCGGCGAGCTTCTTTATTGTAGCATGACTCTGCTCACGCGCTACAACGAGATGGAGGCCCTGCTCCCCTTTTTGTTGTCCCGCATCCTGGCTTGTGCTACAATCAGTGATAGTCCTGGATCAGGGAGGAAAGACAATGCTGGCTGACGATATTGGGGAACTATTGCTGTTGCGGAACTGGCGCGTGGCTACCGCCGAATCTGCTACTGGGGGATTGATTGGTCATTTGATCACGGGTGTATCCGGCAGTTCGCGGTACTTCTGGGGTGGGGTGATCGCCTACGATAACGCGGTCAAGATGCGGCTGCTGGGCGTGCGAGAAGCAACACTCAGACGCTGGGGAGCGGTGAGCGCGGTCGTGGCGTTGGAGATGGCAGCAGGCGCGCGTCGCGCGTTAGGGGTGGAGGCCGCGGTTAGTGTCACTGGCATTGCCGGGCCGACGGGGGCTACTGCTTCGAAACCGGTAGGTTTGTATTATCTTGGGCTGGCAACGCCAAGCGAACGTCGAGCCTGGCGCCATCTCTTCACCGGCGACCGTACTGCCAACAATGAAGCTGCTGCCTGTGCTGCCTTACAACATCTCCTCGATTACTTGCGTGCGTAGTCAGATAGTCAAGCGGCTAATCAATTACCGTTTGTAATTCGCTATTCGTAACTCGCTATTCCTCTTTTTCCTCATCCGGCATTGGCCTCGCCTTGTGGATTTCCGCGACGAGGTGTTCCAATCCTGCCCTGATACGCCTGACAGCCTTTTGTCCCTGGGCGTTGTAGAAAGCTTGCCCTAAGTCTTGCGCACATTGCATGAGACGGAGGTTGTTGTTCCCCGCCAAGGTGCGTGCCGTGCGACGCATCACGCGTATAAACTCCCGCTGGGTTTCGATGTCGCTGAGTTGGATAGGCGCTTTACCGCGTCCCGGCACGATCTGGCGGACGGTGGTGCGCCGCGCCAGATGGCTCAATGTGTTCAGCCAAGCCTTGGAATCCGGTGTGCGCTCCAACAGTGCCGGTTCATCCATGACGATCGTATCCCCGGCAAAAAACAGACCGAGATCCGTCACAGTGAGCCAAAGGCTGCCGGGCGCGCCGCCCTCCACACTCTCGAATTCCAGTGCTGGCTCGCGGTAGTGCATCAGGAAATGCTCATCCAGGATGACCGTGGGGGGGTGCGGCTTGATCTGCGACAACTCGTCGCCTTCCTCTGGATGCTGTGTGACATAGGCCTGGAGCATCTCGCGCCATCCTCGTTCGTCGTAGGCGATCAGAGCGCGCAGCATCGCCTCTCCGGCGATGATCGGCGCATCACATAGTGACGCGGCGACCTGCCGTTCCAGCGATGCATCGGTGAGGACCACGTAGCGTGGTTTGCCCGCGGCCTCTTCAACCTGTTGCTGCCAGGCCCAGGCATAGCTCGGGCGCGGCGGCATATCGATGACAATCGCGCCGTGATCCGTGACAATCAAGCCGAGGTTGTACGGCGGATAAGCGGATTCGACAAAAATTCCGGGTGCAATTTCTTGCATAGTTACCTCCGATAATTGGGGATTGGAAGTTTTGTAATGGAAGAAAGCTCCACAATTTCCAATCTACCAATCTCTCAATCTTCCAATTCAATGGCGCGCTTTAGCGTTTCCACAACAATCTCGTGAGGATGGGCCGGCGTGCCACCTTGTGCTATAGACGGCGAACCGCCGCCGCGTCCGCCGAGTGCTTGCGCAACGTCGCGCAGGATGGTTCTGGCGTCTATATGCGGTAAGTCATCGCTGCGGGCACAGACCAAGCGCACGCCGTCGTCCTCGCTGACGGCCAACAGCAGTAGCGTGCGTGGGCGTTCGCGGAGCCGTCCCGCGATGGCGCGGGCTTCGGTAAATGGCCGGTCTGACCAATGAACGCCGATGCGCCGGATACCGTCTGCTTCGGATGTTGCTTCCCACAAGCGATCGGCCTCGAATTCTGTAAGCTGACTTTGTGCTTTGTTCAGCGCGCGGCGAGTCGTTTGCAGTTCTTCCTGCAGGCGACTAACCGCCTGGGGAACCTCGTCTTGGGCCACGCTGAGATCGCCGCTCGCTGTGCGCAGCGCGTGCAGCACGCGGCGGTAATCACGCAGGGCACGTCCTCCACAGAGGAAGGTTATACGCACACCGCCTTTGTATCGCTCGATCCCTGTGATTTTAAGTAGCCCGATCTCGGCTGTGCTGCGGACGTGTGTGCCGCCACAGGCTGACGCATCGTATCCTTCAATCCAGATGACGCGGATGTCTCCTGTCACTTTTGGTGGTTTGCGCAGGGGAATGTCCCCCAGGTCGTCGTGGGTGACCGTGTGGATGGTTACCGGGCGATTTTCCCATATCACGCGATTCGCAGCATCCTCGATTTTGAACGCTGCCTCCCACGTGAGTTGCGGCAGATCGAGATCGATTGTGCTGGTTTCACTTCCCAGGTGAAAGCCGACCGTGTTGCCCTGGAAAAGTTCGACGCAGGCTGCTGAGAGGATGTGCTGTCCGGTGTGCTGCTGCATGTGATCGAAGCGCCGGTCCCAGTCGATGACGCCCTTGACGGTGTCGCCGCTTACAGCGTCGCCAACGTTAGCTGCCGGCGTGGTTGCTAGTAGATGCCAGATCGCACCTGGTCGCCCGTCCTCTTCCTCGTCCCACACATCCACGACCGGAATCCCGGCAAGGCTTCCCGTGTCGTGAGGTTGTCCACCGGACGTGGGATAGAACGCCGTCTGATCCAATTGCACGGCCAGGCCACGTTCGGTTTCCCGTTGTGCGACGATACGCGCGTCAAAGGTGACCAGCGTGGCGTCATCGTAATAGAGGCGACGGGTCATAGGGTGTCCTCCGCCACACTCGCCTCATGATAGATGGCGCTTTCCGGCAGTCGTCGCGGAATGCTGAACGCAAAGGTTGAGCCTTTGCCTTTTTCGCTGTGCATATCGATTTTCCCACCATGGGCTCCGACGGCCAGTTTGCAGAAAGCCAGGCCGATGCCGGCGCCGCGTTGCTGCTGCGCCCGCGCGCGATAGAACATCTCGAAGAGATGGACTTGATCCTCTTGTGCGATGCCGGGGCCGGTATCGCTGACGGCGAAGTGGAAGTTGTGCTCATCGGCCTGCACGGAGAGGGTGATCACCCCACCATCCGGCGTGTATTTGGCGGCATTATCGAGTAGGTTGAGTAGCACGCGGCGCAGGAGGTCCAGGTCGCCTTGCATAGGTGGGAGGTCATCCTGGATGCGGCGAATCAAAGTATGCCTGCGTCGCCGGATGGAGGATTGGATGACCTCGATGACCTCGGCGACCATGTCGGGGACGCGAATGGTCGAGACGGTTAGTTCCTTGTGCGTGGTCAAACGCCGCGCATCCAGAATGTTGCTGATAAGCCGTTCCATGCGGTGCGCGCTGCGCAGTCCAATCTCCAATACCTGCTCAAAGGGGACGGAAACGTCTTTTTCGCGCCAGGCCGATAGGACCAATTCCAGCGTGTTGGTGATGTTGCCGAGTGGCACGCGCAGGTCATGGACAATCATATGCGAAAGCTGCTCGCGCATCTCGTCCAGCGCCACCCGGTCAGTGATGTCGTGGGCCAACCACTGGTACGCGCCATTCGGCAGGTAGTGTGGTAGATGAGAGAAGTAAACGTCCAGGGTGCGTTCTTCTGAGTCCTCAGACCGGGGTGTGATCTCCCAGGTGATGACGCCCTCGGCCTCTACCTGCGCTTTGAGTGCGTCGTACTTCGCAACAGAGAGCCCCAGTTGTTCGAGATCCGTCTGGGAAGTGGGTTCGGTCTCGTCCTCCGGCTTTTCAATCGGTAGGAGCTTCTGTGCTGCCCGATTCACCTCTAAAAAATGACCGAGTGGATCGAGAATGATAATCGGATCAATATTTTGCTCGAAGAGGCTTTGATAACGGGCCTCGGCACGTTGCACTTGCTCAAAAAGGCGCGCGTTTTGGATAGCAGGCGCTGCTAACGATGCCAGCGCCGTGATCGTGTCCTGCGCCTCCTCTAGATCGGTATCCTGGCCGGGATTGATCATTTCGACGACGGCCAACGTTTGGTCTCCCAGACGCACCGGTACGGCAAGAATGGCCGTGGTTTTGAAGCCGGTGTTTTCGTCTGCATCGTGATAGAAGCGCGTGTCCTCGTAGACGTTGGGTACCCATAACTGCTGCCCGTGTTCGGCTACCCACCCGACAATGCCTGTGCCTTTGGGCATCTCCATCCCCATGATCTGCTGCGCGCTCTTACCGGAGGCAGCGCGGAAGACCAGCGAGCCATCGGGGTTGACGAGGGCGACGGAAGCCGCATCGGGCTTGAAGTGTTGGTGGGTGAGGCTCATCAACTGCTGCAGGACTTCGTTGGTGTCCAGTTTGGCACTGATCGTGAGCGCGGCTTCGTAAAGAAAAGTGCTAGGCAATCCTTGATTGCCCAATCCTTGATTGCCCGACCGTTGGTTGCTCGTCGTATCAGTCAAAGTTCACAACCTCCTTCCCTTGGAGTCTTTCCAGGATGCGGGTGATGATCAAGTCGAGATGCTCCCCGTTGGCGACAAAATCTAGCCGATCTGCCGGGATGGTCAATACCGGACACAACGCAAAATGGGTGAACCAATCTTCGTACAGAACATTCAGCTTTTCTAGATAGCCTTCTGTAATTTGGCGTTCGTAGGAGCGCCCACGTTGCTTGATGCGCTTGACGAGCGTGGGTGTGGAAGCACGCAGATAAAGCACCAGATTCGGTGGGGGAAGGATGGCGGTCACAGCCTGGTAAAGCTCGGAGTAGGTCTCGTAGTCGCGCGCTTCCATCGATCCTTGTTCATACAGATTGCGGGCAAAAATCTCGGCATCCTCGTAGACGGTGCGATCCTGGATCACCGAGTTGGGCCGATCCAGTAGTTGCCGGTGATGGCGCAATCGGCGTGCCAGGAAGAAAATCTGCGAATGGAAGCTCCATCGCGCCATGTCCGTGTAAAAGTCTGCCAGATAGGGGTTGTCCTGCACGCCCTCCAGGAAGGGCTCCCACCCCAGGTGTTCGCTGAGGAGCGCCGTCAGGGTTGATTTGCCAACGCCAATGTTGCCAGCGATGCCGATAAAGTGTTTGGTCATCGCGTTCCCTCCTGCTCCTCAAGGTTGACGCCCGTGCGCAGCGAAAGGATGTTAAGTGCGCGTGCGGCGTCTTGCAGCGCGGCCTGGATTTCCTCCGGCGCACCATCTGGACTGATGGGCGGTTGCTGTGAAAGCGCGCCGCCAATCCGTCCGACGGCTTCGGCTAGCGCCAGGAAGTCGCCGAGTGCCTGCCAGTTGGCGAGTCGCTCAGCCTCGCTATGCGGCTCGGGGGTGGGGGGCGAAATGAGCGTCCACGCGGGGCGCGGTGGGGCGGTTGTGACCATGTCAGGCAACGTGGGCTGGCGCACACCGGCCAAAGCTGCGTGAACTCGGTTTTCGATGTCGTCTAAATCGTTGGGCTTGCGCACGAAATCGATCTCGTCTGTTTCGATCACCAGGAGTGGTGTGGCAGTGTAGTTGGTGAAGAGCGTCTCATACGCCTGCCGCAGCGCCGCGATATAGGCGCGCTCCATCTGGCGCTCGTACGTGCGGTCGCGCATTGCAATCCGCGCCATCAATGTGTCCATCTCGGCGCGCAGGTAGATCACCAGATCAGGTGGTTTTACCCTTTCGGAAAGGGTGTCGTAGAGGCGATCGTACATCATCAACTCGTCCTCACTTGTGATGTTGAGGTGGGCGAAGAGTTGATCCTTGGCGAAGAAGTAGTCGGCAAGTAGCGCGCCGTGGCGCAGATGTTCGGTGGCCGTTTGCTGTTGGCGATACCGGCTGAGCAGGAAGAAGAGCTGCGTCTGGAAAGCGTAGCGCGCGCGGTCGCCGTAGAAATCGGAGAGGAAGGGGTTTTCGTCGAACGCTTCCAGGATTGTGCTACCGTTGAAGCGGGATTGCAACAGCCGCGCCAACGTCGTTTTGCCTACACCGATGACGCCCTCAATGGCGATATAAGGATGTTGTTCGGTCACTTTCACTCCCCTAAGCGTAGTCCGAAGTCCAAAGTCTTGATAACTTTGTGATTCTGATTGGTTGAGCGTTCCAACGTTGAAGGATACTTACGTTAACAGAAAAGTCAAGGTCTTAATAATAAAAAATGATAAATCGTTTTTCAAAAACAATAATCTCTCCAGATTTCCTCTTATCCTACTCCTATACTCCTACACTCTCCCCTACCCCACCTCTCCCCCCGCGTGCTCCCCTGCGAGATAACCGGTGCTGAAGGCTGCCTGCAAATTGAATCCACCTGTGTCGGCGGCAATATCCAGCGTCTCCCCAACGATGTGCAGCCCGCGCACGAGATGCGACTCGAAACTCACCGGGTGCACCTCTTTGAGCGCAACGCCCCCCGCGGTGACCATTCCCGACGCTAATGGCAGCGAACCGGTGATCACCCAGCGGAAGTCTTTGAGCAGCGTCACAAGGCGCGCGCGTTCCTCGGCGCGGATCGTGTGGACAGGTCGGTCGCCAGCGATACCACTCAGCCCGGCGAGGGCGTCTGCCAGCGTTGATGGAAGCCATCCTTTGAGCAAATTCGGCAGTAAACGATGGGCGTGTTCCTCGAATTCGCGTTGCAGCCGTGTGTGAACGTCTTGCTCTGTCATGCCCGGCTTGAGATCGATAGCGAGCGTCACCTTGGCCCCGCTGCGTAACGCATCCACTGCCGCCAGCGATGCCGTGAGAATCAGTGGTCCGGAAACGCCAAAGTGGGTGAACAGCATCTCGCCGGTTGGTGGCATAGGGTAGGGGACGCGCAGTGACTTCACCGGGCGGTCGTCTTTTTGCGTATAGAAGGTGCAGGCCACGTTGCGCAGACTCACGCCCTGGAGCGCCTTTGCCATCGCACGTTCAGCGACGGTCAAGGGGACGAGTGCCGGACGCAATGGCACGATCGTGTGCCCGGCTTCCTGCGCCATACGGTAGCCGTCGCCGGTGGAACCGGTGGCGGGCCACGAAGCGCCGCCTGTTGCCAGGATGACGGCGTGTGCGGGAACGCGATCGCCGTTCAGCAACTCCACGCCGATGACGGCACCATCTTCGATGAGCAGTCTTTGAACTACGGCGTGATAGCGAATCTCGGCCCGATGTGATGTAGCGTAGCGCAACAGCGCATCCCGCACGTCGCTGGCTTGTCCCGAAGCCGGGAAGACTCGCCCGCCGCGTTCGTCCTGTGTGGCAACGCCATAACGTTTGAGGAGTGCAAGCACCTCGTCGCGGAAGAAGCGGTGGTAGGCATTGCGCAGGAATCGCCCATTGCGTCCGTAGTGCGTGAGGAACCTCTCCAGTGGCGCGGTGTTGGTGATGTTGCAACGTTCCTGCCCGCTGACGAGGATCTTTTTCCCCGCCTCGCGCATTTTTTCTAAGAGGATGACGTCTGCGCCTAGTTCGGCGGCGCGCCCGGCGGCGGTCAATCCCGCCGCCCCGGCGCCAATGACGATGACGCGCCGGGTCACTCTTTGCTCCCGCGCAATCCCAGGACGATCAGGCGCAGGTCGCTTTCGGCTTCATCGTTGGCGACGTTGTGGAGTTCGTTGCCGCGCACGAGCGCCGCATCACCGGGACGTAGCACGCGCGCGATGACGGGGCTGCCGTCGGTAGGGCGATGGTAGAGCCGCCCTGTGCCGCTCACGACGTAATAGATTTTATCCAGGCCAGGGTTGGCCTTCTGTCCCGTCGATGCGCCGGGGGACAGGGTGAGATCGTGCAAAAAAGCAAAGGTTTCGCCTTCCAGTAGGTGTTCTGCCGTGCTTGAAAGCTCGCTGAAGAGCCAACGCACCACGGTATAGCCGTTGCCTTGCCACGGCTCCGGCATCTCCGGAGCGGGTTCGGCCGGCGTATAGCGCACGCGCTTGATGTGTGCCGCGCGCTTGTACGTCACGCCAAAGGCCTGGTCGTAGGGCGCGCGGTTGATGTTTGCTGGGTCGTCCTGGTGAAACCCTTCGGCTGGTATTGGTTCCGGTTCCCAGGGCGTCTCTTCGGCGGGTGTAACGGCATCTGTGTTTTCCATCTTGGCCTCTCCATGCTAAACGTCGGAACGTTCTAACGTTCCGACGTTTAGCATAGTCGACTTTGTGTGCTTGTCAATGTTATCCTTTGATTTCGTCTTTTGCGTCCTCGATGCGTGTTCGTGTCTTTCCGTAGAATGCCACACTTACAGCGAGGCCTAACAACGCGAATGCACCGCCACATGTCCCTGGACTGCTATTGCTGGACGAGGGCGTTGACGTGGCAGTGGGTATTGTGCCTGTTTCCGTTTGTGGTGTCGCGGTTGTGGGAGAAGTTGGCGAAGACGGCGTCGCCGAGGACGACTCTGGGCGTGTTACGGCGTCCGCCTCCGTTCCTATGCGGAAGTGGTAGGCTGTCCCATCCTGTGCGACGAAGAACGATTCTTCGGCGACGGCAAAGTACGCACTCAATTC
>JBJYXQ010000732.1:0-6219 GCA_046260035.1 Anaerolineae bacterium | reverse complement strand
GGCATGGCAAAGAAGACGAAAAAGAGTAAAACTGGAACGCCCCGTCTTTCGGAGCGTCAACTATATCAACCGGGTATGGCTAACGTCAGTGGCGTTGCTGCGGCAGCTCCGGTAGCGAAGACGATTATAACCTCAGCGCAACCGGACGATGAGGATTTGGCAGCAGAATATCGCTATGTGCTGACCGATCTTAAAAAGATCGCGTGGCTGGCGCTGGCGATGTTGGTGCTGCTCATCGTGTTGGCGTTCGTCGTGGTGTAGACGGAGAATCAAGCGTAAAAACAGGGGTGGTCTGACCACCCCTGTTTGCGTTATACGGTTTCGTGCTTCTGGCCTAATAGCCAGACCAAGCCAGTGTCGGCTAGCAGCATCAGCCAGATATTTTGGGTTTGGATAAAGAGCATGGCGCTCAATATTGCTAGGCCTGTACGTATGAGGAGATCGCGTCCGCGCGTGGGGGATTGCAGATCGGTCCAGCGCGCTGGATTGAGCAGAGCTTCGCCAGCTACAGGCAACAGGCCGGCCCATGCTCCCATCCCCACGCCAAGCAACAGCACAAAAGGCTCGCGGTAGAATGCCCAATGCGCTTGATGGTACACCGCTTCGCGCAGCGCCATACCCAGGCTGCGACGGGTTGTGTGTGGTGATGAGAGATGCCTGGTAGCCCGGTCGGCGAGAGCGACGAGGACCCAGAATCCACCGGCAAAAGCGCACGTCCAGCCGAGATCTCGTACCCAAGTGTCCCAATTGCCAGAGGCTGCTTGATCGGCAGCCCAGAAGAACGGCTTGAGTCCCAGGCCACTGGGCGTCAATACGCCCCGCCACAACAACGCCAGGGCTGGTATGCCCACGGCATAGAGTAATCGCAGAGGCTGAATGATCCAGGGAATGTCCCAGACGGCGTGATATGGAGTAAGGGCAGCATCCAGGCCGAGATGTTTCTGTAGGTGAGGACGCTCTAGGAACCAACGAAGGGCGCTGGCAAGCAGCGCTATCACCAGCGAGATGTTCAACCACACCCAGCGTTCGAGTAAGGCGGTTTCAGTGCTCAATGGTTGTTTTCATCCGGAAGGGTAACCGGGATTGTGACGGTGACTTTGGTTCCCTGTCCCGGTGCAGATTTGATCACTGTCTTGCCTTTGACGAGGGTGGCGCGCTCGCGCAGGTTGATCAGTCCCAAGCTGCCACGAGTGGCGTAGTTGGCCTCCATCGCAGCAACGTCGAATCCTGCGCCATCATCCTCAATTTCCGCGATGACGTTCATCCCGCGTTGACTAAGGCGAAGCCATAGATTCTTCGCTTTGGCGTATTTGCGTACGTTGGTTGTCGCTTCTTCGGTGATGTAAAAAATCGCGCCCTGGGCCTCTTTGTTTAGCAACGCTTCTGCCTCTTTGTTCAGCTCCAGGTGGATGACCGGTAGGGGGTCTGTTTCGCTGATCTTCTGTTTGAGTTGTTCCAGCGCAGGGATGAGGCCTTGTGTTTCCAGGATGAGGGGCCGCAGTGTGAACAACATCTGCCGGATTTCCTTGGTGGTTTTGCGCGCTAATTCCTCTAGCTGTTTCAACTCCTCAAGGGATTTGGCCGGTTCGCGTTCCACAAGCATACGGATGTAGTTGAGGCGCATCGCAATGGCAGCGATCGTCTGGGTTGGACCGTCGTGCAGGTTACGTGCCAGCTTTTTACGGGCATCCTCTTCCACGGTCACTAACCGGTCTTTCTCTTCCATCAAGTTCTGGTAGAGGTTGGCGTTTTGAATCGCCATCACGGCTTGGTTGCAGATGGCGACGAGTAGGTCCTGGAAATCCGGAGAGTAGGTTTCGGGTTCCGGACTGCCCAGGATCAGCAACCCGTAACTCTCGAACCCGGCTCGCAGTGGCACAACGATGGCTTGCCTGCAGCTATACATCGCCGCGACCTTTTCCAGTTCTGGATCGTCTCTGGGGTTATCAATGACAATCGGGTCAGTCTTCTCGATGGCTTCGGCGAGTACGCCGCTTTGTGCGGGCAAGCGCAGGCGTTCATCCTGCGTCGTGATACCTCTGGCCTTGACGACATAGAGGGTTTGGTCCATCCCGAAAAGCAGGATCATTCCCACTTGGGTGATCTCTTTGTCTCCCGAGAAGAACTCGCGTAGCCCGGCGTTACTTACATCCAGTGCTGCTTCAAGTACGCGCTCGTAGTTGAGCGTTGCGCTCAGTGTGCTGGCCAGCTCAAAAATCAGGCGGACTTTTTGGTGTGCTGCCTCTAGTGCTGTTTGTGCTTCGCGCTCTTGCTTTTCGCGCTCAGTAATCAATGCCTGTTTGATGCGCACGCTAACCTGACTGAGTGCACCTCCTGCCAACAGGAGGATGAACCCATTGATGAGATAGGGCAGTGCGTGTAACATCAATTCGTTCAACGGCATGGTCAAAGAGAATTGGAACTGGTTCCACGTGATAACCCAGTAAACCAGAACGATACCTAGTACCACGATGAGGCCGTATAACTGCCTGAATCGCAGGGCTGCAGTGACCATCGGGATCAGCGAAACAAATAATAGTGGACTTTCTGCTCCTCCCGAACCGGCGATGAATCCCAACGTCAGGCCAATATCTTGACCCAGCATAACGTATTGGATTGATTTACTCAGTGCATTTTTGAACAACGTAATTGTTGCTATGATGTTAGCAACACCGCCGACAATGAGCAAGGCGATAACTGCGGTTGGAAATTCTGAGGCTTTGAATATCGTGTTGATGCCGATGACGCCAGCGACACTGACTAAAAAGAGCCATCTCAGGCTGATGAAGAGCAACTCAATTTTGAATTCTGACTCACTTAGAGACGTGCGGGGGCTTTGATCCTCGCGCGCGACTTTGGCTTTTTCCTCGGCAGCACGCGCGCGTCTACGTCTAGGAGACACTTTGCTGCCTGATGTATCTTGAGGGCTTGTGTCTTTGGCGCGCCTTTTTCTCTCGGTTTTCTTATTCATTTTCTAAATCCGGTCGACTATATCGAGAAACGCACGTGAATGATGTCACCATCTTGCACGACGTAATCTTTGCCTTCCAGATGAACTTTGCCGGCTTTGCGAGCGGCAACCATCGACCCTTCCGCGATATGATCGGTGTAGGCGACGACTTCTGCACGAATAAAGCCTCGTGCCAGATCGGTGTGGATGACACCGGCAGCTTCTTGTGCATGCGCGCCGACGTGCACGTTCCAGGCACGCACCTCATCCTCACCTACGGTGAAGAACGAGTATAGTCCTACGAGTTCGTAGGAGGCCTGAATCACGCGCGTGCGCGCCAGTTCAGCAATGCCGAATTCTTCCATAAAATCGGAGGCTTCTTCTTCGGCAAGCTGGCTAATTTCCATCTCAAGTTCGCCCTGCATGCCAAGCACCATCGAATGTTTGTGATCGTAAGTGATAACTTTGTCGGGATCGATGGGGTCTTCATCTGTATTGAGCAGGACTAACACCGGTTTGAGTGTTAGCAAGCTAAAGCCGCTCAGCCCGGCAATCTCTTCTGGGGCGAGATCCAGATCGCGCAGCGGGGTCTCGTTATTTAGTGCGGCAAGCAGACGCTGGAAAAGTTCTTGATTCTCTAGCAGTGCTTTGCGTTCATCGCCTCGTGCGCCTTTGTGAAGTCCCTCATCGATGCGCGCCAGGCGATTTTCAACGGTTATCATATCGGCCAGTAGTAACTCGCCATCCAGCGTCTCTAAATCGCGCTGGGGATCAATACTACCGGCTAGGTGTGGAACGAGGTCATTTTTGAAAGCGCGCACCACGTGAACGAAAGCATCCATCGGCGCGATCTTGTTCCGTAACTCACCGGTCAGCCCAGTCTTGCCTAGATCTTGATCCAGACCGGCGATGTCAGTGTAGGTGACTTTGGCGTAGGTCGTTTTATGCGGGTTGTATAACTTGCTCAGCGTATCCACGCGTATGTCTGGTACATCGACCACCATGCTATAAAGTTCCAGACGTCCGCTGGAGGCGACGGCTGTGGGGCGATTGGCTCCGGTGAGCGCATTAAAGACGGTTGTTTTTCCGCTAGATGGTAACCCGATGATCCCCAGTTCCATAAGCAGCTCCTTAGCTTGTCACAGTCTGACGTAGCTATTATACCACTTTTTAACTACTCGGACAACTACTTCGGCCGGAACCAGCTACGAAGGAACTGGACAGGTCTATTGCTACGTCGTTTCAGCGGTAGCCTAGCAGCAGCCCTTGCGCATCCGGTATGCTGCTATTGTAGCACAACTGGGGTGATAGGGAAATTGGTACGATCTATTATTGCGTTTGTTGTGGAACTGCTTCGGAGAGAATTCTTTTTATCGCGGACAAGAGTGCTTGCGGGCTAAAAGGCATCAAGAGATAATGATCGGGATAGAGGTTTTGAATGACGCGAAAACATATCTCTGGGTAAGTTAGCGGGTTGATGGCACTGACGATAAGAACTGGGATATGCCGGAACTCTTTATCATCCTGCATGATGTCGTAGAACTCGCAGCCGTTGATGTCGGGGCGCATTAGATTCTGGATGAAGAGATCAATTCTCTCTGACTGCAAGATACTGAGTGCGGTCTCGGCATTGGTGGTGAATAAATGTTCATAGCCTGCTCGTTCAACTATAATATGAAGCAGGTTAAGAATATCCGATTCGGCATGCAAACTGAGGATTGTTGTCACGCAAGATCCCTCGTAGGGTGGGGATTGCAGGCCCACTATAACGGTTTAAAAACTTTTTGCATCGCTTTATTATACCGCATAAACCAAAGAATGTATATAGGAGGTTAGTACCAAAATAGTTAAACTTTAGTTAAACATGCGTTATTTGCTTGACCGTGCGTGCACTCGCGTATATCATGAGTGAAGGAGTCATTGTATTCATGTGAGGAGGTAGGCCAATGAAGAAGCTATTTGTGGTGATGTTTGTAATGGTATTGACGCTGGCGCCGATGGCTGGGATGGCTTCCGCACAGCCGGTCGCGGCGGGTGAGGTGACGCACATTGTTCAGCCGGGGCAGACGTTATTCAGCATCGCTCGCTGGTATGGGGTCGACGTCTGGGCTTTGGCACGCGCGAACAACATCGTCAACCCTAACCGGATTTACGTGGGCCAGCGCCTGGTGATTCCGAAGTCAACGGTGCCGGGAGCGTCCAATGTCTATATAGTCAAAGTCGGCGACACGCTCTACAGCATTGCGCGCGTCTATAAGACCACGGCCTGGACCATCGCACGGGCGAATGGTATCTATAACCTGAACTACATCTACGTAGGCCAGCGACTTATCATCCCTGGCGCTGCTCCTACACCTACACCTGCGCCAACCTCGTCTCCGTCAACCAGTGCGCTATGGCGCGGTGCCTATTATGCCAACGCCGATCTCTCCGACGAGCCACTCTTTGTGCGCAACGATGCTGGGATCAATTTCCATTGGGGGTTGCGATCCCCGGATACGCGGCTCAATACAGATCACTTCTCGGTACGCTGGACGCGCACTGTCAACTTCCGGGGCGGCTTGTATCGTTTCACGATGACTGCGGACGATGGCACGCGCGTCTGGGTGGATGACGAACTCGTGATCGACCAATGGCAAGTGCAACCAGAGACCACCTACACTGTGGAAGTCACTCTGACGTCCGGCAATCATCCGATTACCATCGAGTACTTTGATGATACTGGCAATGCAACTGCGCAGTTCTCCTTCGTGCGTTTGGGAGCTGCGTCTGTGACGCCGACGCCAACGGCAACGCCATCCTCCTCTGTGCCTACGGATGCGTGGCGCGGTGAGTACTTTGGTAACATAGACTTGAGCGGCACTCCCCTTCTTACACGAGTGGATCCATATATCGGCTTTGAGTGGGGACTGGGATCGCCTGATTCTGGCGTCCCGCAAGATTATTTTAGTGTGCGCTGGATGCGCAAGGCCACCTTTGACAAGGGAAGCTATGCCTTCTGCGCCATGGCCGACGATGGCGTGCGGTTGTACGTGGACGGTGTGCGGCTTGTCGATGAATGGCATCCCTCCAACGGGCTGTCCTACTGCGCAACAACCGATCTTGCCAAGGGTACGCACGAGATGAAGGTCGAGTATTACGAGGATGGCGCCCAGGCGTTGATCTACGTGTGGTGGGAGAAGCGTTAGAAACTATAAGTCTTCGCCAAACCAGTAGTTTGTTGTTTTTGAAACCTTAACTGCTTGGAGAGACCAGGCAGTTCACTAGTC
>JBJYXQ010000731.1:0-3317 GCA_046260035.1 Anaerolineae bacterium | reverse complement strand
GGATGGCTGCACACTCCACGCTGTGACCTTCACCGCCGGAACAGCGCCGTCCACAACCTTCAATGCGACCGCGCAGATTCGTTATCGCGCCGCCCCGGTCCCCGTCGAAGTTACACTGCTGGACAACGAGCGGGCGGAGGTCGCATTCGTCACACCGCAGCGCGGCGTCACACCTGGACAGTCGCTCGTATTCTACGAAGGCGACGTCGTCCTGGGCGGCGGATTCATCGAACCGTAAACCAGACTCATTAAAAGTGAGGGCACAGGTGAGTGCGCCTCACACTGTAAAAGTGCCCTACCCTACAACTTGCACCAGGTGATAGCTTTTCTTCCCCTTGCGCAGCACAACGAACTGCCCCTCAATCGCGTCCGCCAGCGTGACAGTCTGATCCACACCTGCAGCCTGAGCATTATTGACGTAGACGCCGCCATTGCCGATCAGCCGGCGCGCCTCGCCTTTGGACCTGGTTAGCCCAGTATCCGCCAGCACATCGACCAGCGATTGGCCCTCACCCTCTAGCGCCGCCTTAGCGACCTGGCTAGAGGGCACATCGCTAAAGATGTCGCCGATTTCGTCCGCACTCAGCCCGGCAATCTCGCCGCCGAACAGGACTTGCGATGCCTGCTCGGCCTTTGCTAGTTCTGTCTGACCGTGGACCATCTCGGTCATCGTCTGGGCGAGCGTACGCTGCGCTTCGCGTCGTTCCGGCTGCGTCGCCACCTTGTGTTCCAGCGCAGCGATTTCGTCCTGCGTCATCCAGGTGAAGTGCTTGAGGTCGTCAATCACATCGGCATCGTCGCGGTTGAGCCAGTACTGGAAGAAGCGATACGGCGATGTGTTTTTGGCGTCCAGGAAAATCGTGCCTTTCTCCGATTTACCGAGTTTTGAGCCATCGGCGTTGGTGACGAGCGGGTAGACCAGGCCATAGGCGCGCGCGTTGCGCATCCGGCGCATCAACTCCACACCCGCGACGATGTTGCCCCACTGGTCGCTGCCGCCTGACTGCATTGTGCAGCCGTAGCGATCGTAGAGTTGCACGAAGTCATAGGATTGCAGCAGCATGTAGCTGAACTCGGTGTACGAAATGCCCTCTTCGCGGTCCAGCCGCGACTTGACCGAGTCCTTCGCCACCATGTAATTCACGCTGAAGTACTTGCCCACGTCGCGCAGGAAATCCATCAGCGAGACCTGGCACAGCCAATCGGCATTGTTGACGATGCGCGCTGGATTGCTCTTGACCTCGAAGTCAAGGAAGCGCTCCAACTGCGGCTTGACAGCCTCCAGGTTGGCTTCCACCTGTTCACGGCTCAGAAGCTGCCGCTCACTCGACTTGCCACTTGGATCGCCGATCATACCGGTGCCACCGCCCGCCAGTGCGATGGGCGAATGGCCGAAGCGCTGCATCCGCGCCAGCCCCATCAGCGTCATCAAGTTACCGATTTGTAGGCTGTCCGCCGTCGGGTCGAAACCGATGTAGACGGTCACCTTCTCCTTCGCCAGCACCTCCGGTGCGCCTTCCGTAAAGCTGTGGACCAGGCCACGCCACTGAAATTCCTCGAATATGTTTGTCATATTGTCTCCTCGAAGTGTGATGAAGAGTATGATAGCTGTCTCGCATACTCCTTACGCCCTACTCGTTGCTTCTTACTCTTTATTAACGCGCTGCGCCAGAACTCGCCATATACCACCTGCAGAAGGCAAATACCGGTAGTACAGGAACAAATCTGCCGCGACCATAATCATGTTGATCGCGTACAGGACAATGACCCAATCATAGGCAAAGAACAGCTTGTGTAAAATACCGCTCAGATAGCCCACGCAAATCACAACCATAAAAACCGGGCTTTTGCCCTCAACTTTCTTGGTCCGAAGGGCCTTAGCGATTGAGATCGGCCAACTGACGCCGAAACAGACCAGCATCATAACCTCAAAAACGCTCATTGGCAACCTACCGCTGTCCCAATGCGCGCTCGCAGGCTGCGCGCATCACATCGAACGGGGCTTCCTGACCGGTCCACAACTCGAAGGCAATCGCCCCTTGCCGCACGAGCATATCCAACCCGTCGATGCCCAACGCACCCGCCGCACGCGCCTGCCGCAAAAGCTGCGTTTCTTGCGGATTGTAAACCAGATCGAAGACAACCAGATGCGCCGGGAAAGGTACGTCGTCCGGCCAGATAGAAGCGTCGATCTTGGGCAACATCCCCACGGGCGTTGCGTTGACCAGCAGATCCGCCGCCCGGGCCGATTCGATCAACGTGTCCATCATCAACGGCTCGGTGCGCAACACCGACGTCCTGATCTGTCCCAGGTCCTTCATCAACGATTGGACCTGCTGTGGCACAGTATCCAGCACCAGCACGTCGCGCGCGTCCGCCTGCAGCAACCCGAAGATCACAGCACGTCCTGCCCCCCCAGCCCCGACGACAACGGCGGACTTACCTGCCGGCTCAAAGCCGCCCTGTCGCAGCGAACCGAGGAAGCCCTGGTAATCCGTATTGTGCCCAGTGATCGTCGGCTGTCCTGCTGCGTCCCGGTGCTCTGCACCGGCACGGTCTATGACGATGGTGTTCACCGCGCCGAACTGCGCTGCGTCTGGCGCGACCACATCCAGCGCCGGGATCACCGCCTGTTTGTGCGGCACAGTCACGTTGACACCCCGGAATCCGAGCGCCGCCGCACCGCGTACCGCGTTCTCCACTTGCGATGGTGCAACCGGCAGCGGCACGTAGCACCAGTTCAGGCCCAACACCTCGAAAGCCGCGTTGTGCATCGGCGGTGAGACGCTATGGCCCACCGGCCACGCGATCAGCCCAACCAAAGTCGTGTGTCCGTCAATCATCCTTGTCCCTTTCAGCATGCCGCTAAAGCAAGTCACTCCACCAGCGTCGCGCCTAAACCGCGTAGCACATTCCCAAAACCAGGGAACGAGTCCGCGATACAGCCCGCATTTTCGATGATCGTTTCGCCTTCCGCCACCAGCCCAGCGACGGCCAGTGCCATCCCCAGGCGATGATCACCGTGACTATCGACCGCCGCGCTGCGCAACGATGTCGGCCCTTCAACGATGAAGCCGTCTTCGCGTGCTTCGATCTCCGCGCCAAGCTTGCGCAGTTCCGCAACGACCGTGGCGATGCGGTCGGTCTCCTTGACACGTAACTCACGTGCGTCGCGCACGACCGTCGTCCCGCGCGCCTGCGTCGCCGCGACCGCGAGAATGGGGAACTCGTCGATCATCCGCACCACCGTATCGCCGCCGATCTCTGTCCCCACAAGCGACGCGCTCCGCACCACGAGATCTGCCACCGGCTCCCCA
>JBJYXQ010000730.1:0-4275 GCA_046260035.1 Anaerolineae bacterium | reverse complement strand
AGCGATGGCCTGACGATCTACGGCTTTATCAACGTGCCGCAGGGCGAGGGGCCGTTCCCGGTGGTGCTGGTGCTGCACGGCTACATCGATCCCGACATCTACACCACCGTCGCCTACACCACGCGCTACGCCGATGCGCTGGCGCGCGCGGGCTACATCGCCATTCACCCCAACCTGCGCGGCTTCCCGCCTTCGGATGACGGCCCCGACCCGTTCCGCACGGGCATCGCCGTGGACGTGCTCAACCTCATCGCGCTGGTGCGCGAATACGGTGGTCAGCCGGGATTGCTGGCGCAGGCCGATCCGGCGCGCATCGGCGTGTGGGGGCACAGCATGGGCGGCGGCGCGGCGATCCGCGTCATCACCGTCGATCCGACAATCCAGGCCGCGGTGCTCTACGGCTCGATGAGCGCCGACGAACGCCAAAACTACGAGCGCGTCCTTTACTGGTCGGGCGGCACGCGCGGGCAAGAGGAACTGGATACGCCGGAGGAAGACTTGCGCCTCATCGCGCCCGTCTATCATCTGGATCGCATCCAGGCCGCGGTCAGCATCCACCATAGCGACGCCGACGGGACCGTGCCGCTGGCGTGGTCACTGGAGCTATGCGAGCGGCTGCAAACCCTGGGCAAGACGGTAGAGTGTTTCACCTACCAGGGTCTGCCCCATACTTTCCGTGGGGAAGGGGATTTTCTGTTTATGCAGCGGTATGTGGATTTCTTCGACAGGTATCTGAAAGGCGAAGAATAAGACTCAGTAGATCACAAATTGTCACCCCGAACGCAGTGAGGGGTCTCGTTCCACAACAACGAGATTCCTCACGCCCGCTGCTTCGCAGCGACCCGTTCGGAATGACAGCTTGAGCCGGCCGTGTATCTCGTGTCAAGCCGCGCCTTTACGAAATTCGATCTACTGAGTCTACGGCGCGTAAACCTCCCACACGCTGCCCATCGGATCGAGTTCGTAGATGGTCTGGTTGATGTCCTTGACCCAGATCGTGACATTGTGCATCCCAAAGCCCTGGTAGCTCTGCCGCCAGGTTTCGAACCCGCTTTCGACGGCGGTGGCCCAACCCAGGTTATCGCGCACTTCGGCATTGGTGCGCCAGACGAGGCCGAATCCCCGAACCGGCTGGAGCAGGCCAGCAGGTGGCACGAGGCTGGGATCGCTTTCCGGATCGCCTTCCTGGAAGGTGTCGATGTAACTCCGGTAGGAATGCCCGCCGTAATTGTCGAAGAAAACATAAATTGTCTGGCTGGGTTCCAGCCACAACATAAAGCCGTGCTCGAAGGGTTGCTGGGCGGCCCAGCCGATTTCCGCCGGCTGTGGGCATTTTCCTGTCTCGGCGGCCAACTCGGGAACCCAGTCATTGGCGCACATGATGGTGATCATGAGCGTTGCTTCAGTCGTGCCCAGACTGTTACTCACCCTCAGGGTGACCGGTGCGCCTTTGGGGTTGATGGAGAGCATACCACCATCGGGGTCAAGATCACTGAGGCCATCCATCGTTCCGCCGTCTCCCACCCACATCAAGCTGGCCTCCGTTCCCCCTGTGGCTTGCCAGGTCACGTTGACGGTTTCGCCTTGGACAATGGTGCTGCGATCCGCGGTGAAGGACTGGATCACCGGGGCACCGGCGATGGGTTCTGGCGTCGGCGTGGCACAGGTCGTGCCGCAGCCGTTGGGACATTCGCCAGGGCAGTAGTAGACTTCATTGGGCTGACACGCGGGCGGTGTACACATCGGGTACGGGGTGTCGGTTGGGTTGGTCGACGTTTCGGGTGTGTACGTGGGTTCAGGTGTGAACGTTGGCGTAGGCGGGGGCGCGGTCGGTGTGACGCAGGTGGTGCCGCACCCGCCAGGACATTCATCTTCACAGTAATAGACTTCGTCGCTGGCGCACGCGGGCGGGGTGCAGACGACCTGGAGGGTGGCTGTAAGATCGATAGTGGCACGCGGTAGATTGCATGCCAGAGTTACCACCAATATCAAGACGATTCCCAAGAATTTCATTGTGCGCATCGGTTTCTCCTTCGAAAATAGCTACATTATGTCATTCCGAGCGAGCCGCTGCGGAGCAGCGGATGCGAGGAATCTCGTTGTTGGGGAACGAGACCCCTCGCTTCGCTCAGGGTGACACATTGCAAAAGATTTTCATCCACTCGTGCCCGTTGCGGGAGCAAAGCGCAGATAGTTTGTGGTCGCAGCATCGAGATCAGCGTAGACGCCGCGATACTCTGGCGGGAGCAGGATGGCCAACCGGTACATCATTTCGTTGATGATCTCCTGGCGGATCTGCCGTGTTACCCGGACGCCGTGGGTATCGATGTGGAAAGGCTGTCCCACCGCGATGTGAAAATCTGTGCGGCGCAACCGACGCAGGTTTTGCTTGAAGTGCTCGTTGCCGTAGTAGACGAGTGGCAGAATCGGCGCACCGCTGTGCAAAGCGAGCATGACCGTGCCGGGACGTCCCTTCTGTAGCCGCCCATGGTAGCTCCGTGTGCCTTCCGGCGCGATGGCGAAGATACGGCCTTCTTCCAGCATCGCCAATCCGGCGCGGATGGCCGTCATGTCGGCTTCCCCGCGTTCCAGCGGAATGGCTTCGGTTATATCCATCAGCCATCCGGTGAAAGGATTGTTCCAGTTCTCCGCCTTGGCAAAACCGACCATCGAACGTGGCTGCAGGTAGACGTACATCACAGGAATCTCCAGAAAGTTGATGTGGTTGGCGATAATGATCAGCGGACCTCGTGGCGGCACACGCTCAAGTTGTGCCGTTTCAACGCGACACGTCAGCTTGATGAGGGCTTTGGTGATGGCGAGCACCAGTCGTTTTTTCAGTCGCATATACTACCCTTTTGCCAGGGCCTGATTTCACTGCTGTCAGGCAATTTCCACCACGGATATTCTCCGTGCTATTGAGCTGTTGTGTTGATTTATGGGAGTCCCTTTTCAAGTACGGTGCTAACTTCTTCAAAGTCGGCTGCGTTCAGATGCCAACCGGCAGCCTGTGCATTTTGCTTGACGTGTGTGACCTTGGTTGCTCCCGAAATAACGGAACTGACCTGGGGATGGGCGAGCAGCCAGGCGTGTGCCAGCTCGTTCAGCGTGTGACCACGGTTTTTAGCCCACGCGATTAGGTATTCGACCTTGTTGAAGTTTTCTTCGGTCATATATCCCTGGACGTATGTGCTTGTTTCGCCGCGTGATCCGATAGGAGCCGGTTGGTCGCGTTTATATTTCCCTGTGAGGAAGCCGCCCGCCAGCGGGAAGTAGGGGAGAACGCCGATAGTGTGTGTTGTGCAATAGGGCAACACTTCCGCTTCGATCTCGCGTTCCAGCATGTGAAAATGATTTTGAATGGTGATGAAGCGTGCCCAGCTCTTGAGTTCTGCAAGTACATTGGCCTGCTCGAGTTGTGCCGCCGTGAAGTTTGATGCGCCGATGTAGCGCACCTTGCCGCTCTCGACGAGGTTCTGCAGCGCGCACAAAGTCTCTTCGATGGGCGTGGCTTCATCCCAGCGGTGGATTTGGTAGAGATCGATATGATCGGTTTGCAAACGCCGCAAACTGGACTCGATGCTCTCCTCGATGTGTTTCTGTGAGGCATCCACCTCACGTGGTCCGCCCGGCGTGATGCCGACCTTTGTCGCCAACACCACCTTGTCCCATTGTCCTTTGAGGGCGATCCCCAATGTTTTTTCCGAACGCCCTTGCTGGTAGATATCCGCTGTGTCGATAAAGTTGATGCCGGCATCCAGGGCTGCGGCGATCATCGCGTTGACGCCTTCCTGGTCGACCTTGCCGCCGAATTGGTTTGTGCCCAGGCCAACGGCCGAGACGCGAATGTCTGAACTGCCTAAGTGTCGATATTCCATGCGATAACCTCCCAAACTGGTGCTTAAAGGGTGTGCAGTAGGGCGATGACGTCCGTAAGCGTGCCTTGATACGTTGGCGGCGGATCAATCTCTGCCATGTTCGTTGATGCGCTGGGCACGAGGAACGTCGCGCAGCCCAGGTGTGCGGCGACCATATCCATCGCTTCGTCGCCGATCATCAGCGCGTCTTCTGCAGCACATTCAAGTTCATCGAGGATTTCCTGGTAGTACCCCAGGCTCGGTTTGGCGAAGTGCGAATTCTCGTAGGTGGTCACTTTGTGATAGGGGAAATCTTCAACGCCGGCCCAGGCCAGTCGATGCTGCGTGGCGATGTCGGGGAAGTGCGGGTTGGTGGCGATGACGACATCGTAGCCCTTGTCAAAAGCCGTCTGCACGG
>JBJYXQ010000729.1:0-1894 GCA_046260035.1 Anaerolineae bacterium | reverse complement strand
ATCGCCACCGGCACGCCATCGAAGATGCTCAAGGCTTCACCGCGCCGGATGCGTTGCGTCGCTGCTTCGGCCTGCCGCAACACGTCCTCGCGGTTTACAGCGATGATGGCGCGTAGCGGCGGATCAGCGGCGTTGCTGGCCTCGATGGCGCGCAACGCCTGCTCCGCCACGTCGAGAGGGGTGATCGCACCCTCACGGTAGGCCTGAGCGTAATCGTGGACGGTCGAGAAGTGAAATCCCGGTTGCGGCACAGCCGGTGGAACGGGTAATTCAGTCTCCGGCACTCGCGCCGCATCCTGGGCAGGTTCACGTGTGTAATATAACGGCTGGAAAGTAGGGGCTTCATCGAAATACTGCTCTCGCAGCCACGTGATGCCGCCATCACGCAGCAACTTTGGCAGGAGCAGGCCACGCACCGGGCTTTCCAGCAGTTCTGTGAACAAGCGCAACGCAAATCCCGAAAGATAAGGCATCTTGACCGATTTCAAATCGTAAGCGGCGTCGCGTTCAATGGTGGTATTCAAGGCCCTCCTCCTGTAATGCAGTTTATTTGCTGTTTGTAGCGTCTTCAGCGAGGGCTGTCAGGCGCTTGAGATAAGGCTGCAGCGTAGGGAACAGATGTTGGTATACGTCAACATATAGCCGGGAGTAGACTTCATGTCGCGTTTCATCAGGCAGAAATGGTTCCGGCACGATGCGCGTCATTGCGTCTGCGGCGGCGCGCACATCGGGAAACAACCCTGCCCCGGTCGCAGCCAGGATGCCCGCACCGAGAGCTGCAGCGTCGGTCACGGTCGCGCGGTAGACGGGCTTGCCCGTCACATCCGCGATAATCTGGAGCCAACGGTCGCTCTTCGCGCCGCCGCCCATCGCAACGTAGCTTTCAACCGAATAGCCCAGCGCAGCTTCGACGCCTTCAGTATGTAACCTTTGCTCAAAGGCAATCCCCTCAAGGATCGCCCGGTACAGGTGCGCCCGTGTGTGAATACCGCGCCAGCCCACGACGATGCCGCTCGCGGCGGCGTCCCAATACGGATTCATCGCCGAATTCCAGTAGGGGACGAGCAGCAGACCCTCTGCACCGGGAGGGATGTCAACGATCGCTTCGTCATACAGTGTTTCGGTGGTTAGGTCGTCAGGCAGTTGGGTGGTTGCTGACGGCTGATCGCTGACGGCTGATCGCTGAGCGCCTGCCATCTTCTCCACAAACCACGAAACCGTATATGCGCCGCCAAGAAGGACGGTTTCCAGGCTGTAATTGCCTGGAATGGCACTAACCATCGTGCGGAAGGCACGATCAGTCACGTAGACGTTCGCGTGCGTCCCGGAAACTACGGACGTGCCCAGGTTGAGGTACGCCTGTCCCGGCTGCGTGATACCCACGCCCAATCCACCCGCCTGCCCATCCCCGACGCCTGCCACAACGGGCAGACCTTCAGGCAAGCCGGTGAGCGCCGCAGCGCCCGGCGTCACCGCCCCCATCACTGCACCGGGCGGATAAGCTTCCGGCATCTGCGCCACATCCACGCCGAGGTAGGCCAGCAAATCCACGTCCCATTCGTTTGTGCGCATATCGAACAGGCCGGTGGGGTCAGCACAGCCCCACCCCGTACGAGCATGACCGGTCAGCTTATAGGTGAGGAACGCGGCGACGTCCAAATACTTCGCCGTGCGGGCGAAAACGTCGGGTTCGTGCTCACGCAGCCAGGCGATCTTGCCGAGCGTGAGATTGCCGGAGAGTGGTTTGCCGGTCTCGCAGTGGATGCGTTCCGCGCCATACTCCCGTTCGATGGCGGGCAACAAATCGCGGGCGCGCTCGTCCATCCAGACAATGGCGGGACGCAACGGCGTGCCCGTTTTATCCACCGGGACGAACGTCTCGCGCTGCGGGGCG
>JBJYXQ010000728.1:0-1908 GCA_046260035.1 Anaerolineae bacterium | reverse complement strand
ATCATCGCCGTGACGTATATCGGCGGCGGATTGCTTTCGCTAGCGTGGTACATCCTGGTCGGCTTGAGGCTTTTGAAGCTGGGGCAGCCCAGGGAAAAGGTCCCACCCCCAGAAGCCCAGTTGAAGGAGTCGAGACAATCATTTGGTTAGCAACGTTGCCACCAAGTGGCCCAAGTAAAAAATATGAAAACCATAGCACTGACGCCGCATCAAATCATCACGCTCAATGATTATCCGATATACAGCGTAGAAACGTTGCGTATGTATTTTTCCAGATGCCAAAATGGGCAAACATTACCGCTTGTTCCGGTCATCCGCAAAGCCATTGTGCGGCAATATTTCACCCTTGAGCTTTCCGAGGAATTAGCCTCATTTGAGCAGGCCAATCCTCTAGCGACCTATTTTATGCTGGATGGAAGTCATAGAACGACCGCCCTAGCGCTTACGGGCCGCGATATTGACGTCATCGTCTATGCCGCCGATGCCGATATTGCAGAAGCTCGCGGATTAGTCGACACAGGCCGGGTTCTTAACAACGCAACACTGGTACACTCGCTGGCAGAAAACTGCATGATCCTAAGACAGCACTTCCAAGAAAGAGCCTATTTTATGACGGTACAGCAGAAGACCGAAAAACTGATACGTGACAACTACATCGCGCACTATGGGTTGCTGGAGCGATGTAACAAACTCTAATTCAAGAAGGAGAAACCCTATGCTCTCTCACTGGACACAAAATGATATATTGGTCAATGGCGTAAAGTTACACTACACCCGCACCGGTCATGGGGATAAACGCCCCATGGTGTTGGTTCACGGCTTTTCGGACAACGGGCTGTGCTGGACGCCCGTAGCGCGCGCGCTCGAATCCGACTATGACATCGTCATGCCGGATATGCGCGGACACGGCCTTTCAGCGCGCGTGCAGGCGGATGAAAAAGTGGACATGGCTGCCGATGTAGCAGAACTCATCCGCACGCTGGAATTGGAGCGCCCGATTGTGGGCGGGCACTCGATGGGAGCGACGGTGACCCACCAGCTTGGGGTGCGCTTTCCGGAACTGACCAGCGCCCTGATCCTGGAAGATCCGGCCTGGCGGTTGTCCTGGCCGGAACCACCTCCCGATCAGCCCGCGGAGAACCCTATGGCGAGATGGGTCAAGAGCCTGGCCGAACAAACCCTGGAAGAACTGCTCGTGCAATACCGCAAGGATCATCCTACCTGGCCCGAAGAATTGCTACACCCGATGTGCGAAGCCAAAAAGCAACTCGATCCCACGATTCTGGATGTACTGAGGCCCAGGGTGCACGCGCAGGAATGGGACTGGCGGACAACGCTCCAGAATATCACCAATCCCGTGTTGCTTATCACGGGTAATCCGGAGCTTGGGGGCATTGTGACCTCGGACGTCGTCGCGAAAGTGCGCGAGCTGAACCCCAGCATAACCATCGTCACCTTCCCCGATGTAGGACATCTCATCCGCTTTGACAAGTACACGGCCTACATGGAAGCCTTACGGGCGTTCCTTAAGCAAATTCCGTAGTCTTCAGATTCGCTGAACGCGCATCCGTGTAAAAAGCCCCGATTGTCGCGACAATCGGGGCTTTCGCTTTCCATCCTGATCTCATTTGACTCTGCGCAAGGATGTCCTACACTCAGATTGTTATACGCCACTTTGACCGATACTCGCGAAAGGGTGTTCGTCATTATGTTCAGGAGAACCATCGTCTTGGATATCGTGCAAGGCATTCTTATCGGCTTCGGGCTGGCTTTGATCACGTTACCCATTCTCGGGAACGCCTACGTCACGAAAGTCAACGGCTGGACCACCATGTACGGATGCGGCGATCCCGGCAATGGCATTCTCTTGCGCGCCGCATGCAGCATCGTATTTCCTGGCCCGATAAA
>JBJYXQ010000727.1:0-1547 GCA_046260035.1 Anaerolineae bacterium | reverse complement strand
AGCAGCGCGTGTGTGCCCAGGCAACCCACCTCTTCTGCGCCGGTGAAGACCAACCAGACTTCGGTGTGATGCAACGGCTGCTGCCGTAACTGCTTCGCCAAACCCAGGACGCAGGCGACTGCGCTAGCGTTGTCGCTTGCGCCGGGGACGTAAGGGCCGGTTTCGTCGTACAGCACGATCAACAAGCTGGCGATAACCACCCACAGACTGGCTTTACGGAACTTCCTTGCACCTTTACTTGCGCTTAGCCCCTCAATGATTTGAGCTGCGCCGTTGCTTGCCATAGCCGCCATGCCCGCCGTTGTCAATCCCAGCATGTACTTCTTAAGCTGCGGCGAGAAAGACGGGCGGTGCTTGTTACTGTCGGTGTGCGCCAGGAGCACCAGCGTGCGGCGAGGTTCCTCGGTGGGTGGCACGCGCACGATCAAGGTGGCGCTTTGGCGACGCGGCGAGAAGGCAGCGAGCGGCTGTTTGTCGGTGCACGTGGAACGCCAGAGCGTGTACGCGCTGGTGAGGGCCGTCAATCCGCCCAACAATCGTCCCAGGCGGCTGCGCGTCCCCAATAGGTTGCTCGCCAGTGTCAACGCCAGAGGATTACCGAGTGCGTACCCCCACGTATCCGGCGCGGGAAATGACAGCGTTTCGATCTCGTCATAGCCAAGCGTGCTCAGCACCTGGCGGATATACTGTCGCGCGCGCATCTCCGCCGGATGTCCCGCCGGGCGCGGTCCAATCTCATCCGCCAGCTTGCGGACGTGGAGCATCAATGCGTCGGATAAGAAGGCGTCGGTCATAAACTCCTAAGATATTGAACCACCAAGACACGAAGACACAAAGGAAAACTTATCCCTGATCCCCAATTTCTAATGGCTGCAACGGCTGCGCCACCGTAGGCATAGCATATTCAGTATAACCTTGCTTGACCCAGTAGGGATTGAAGCTCCAGATGTGGCGGAGAAAATCCTCCGGATCGAGGTTGCGCTGCGCCATCATCCGCTCAAGGGCGGCGACGGCCGCGTGATCCTGTTCACGCAAGAATGCTAAATAACCGCGATTACCGGCAGACAACGTCCCCAATCAACAAATCTCCACTCAAACCATCATCACGCGGATATTGTCCGCTCCGACGATGCCGGCAACTTGATCCTTGAGCTGTGGGGTAAAGCGGGTATGCTCATTGGGGAAGGAGAGTTCTACGCGCTTACCGCGTTCGTTTTCGATGCAAACGACGAAATTATCCTGTCCCGATTCGGCCTTGAGCAGATTATGCAGTTGCGCGAGGCGCGAATAATCGTGGTCCGGATCGCCGGTGCGCGGCAGGTTGACGTAGACCGTCGCTGGCGGCAGGGGCGGTTCTTCCGGCGGGGGCGGCGTGTAGTGAGACTCGCCATTACCGCCGTGGGCGAGGCCACCGTTGGCGGGTGAGGTGCCGGATTTCACACTGACCGGCGCACTTGGCGCGGGACTCGGCGTGCTCACAGAATAACTAGCTCGTGGCTCGGCAACAGAGGATGGAGGAGCATAGTTTGCAGAGGTGTATCCAGAGC
>JBJYXQ010000726.1:0-2216 GCA_046260035.1 Anaerolineae bacterium | reverse complement strand
TTCCCTCGGGCCACGCCGTGCGCACCGGCGGTCTGTGGGTGGTGCTGGCGGGATTACTCCCGCTCTGGGGGACGTTTGTCTTGCTCCTATGGGGAGTGGGCGTTGGTTTGAGCCGCGTGGCGCTGGGCCTGCATTATGCCAGCGACGTGGCGGTGGGATGGCTCATCGGCGCCGGCGTGGGATTGGTGCTGTTGGCATTTTTGTAGCTTGCGACGCTCACCTTCACAAATCTTCCACAATCGCGCGGAACTGCTCCAGCGCGGACTCCAGGTCGTCCACAATTTCCTCCGCTAGCACGTCCGGTTCGGGCAGGTTGGCCGTCTCTTCCAGCGACTCGTCGCGCAGCCAAAAGATATCGAGGTTGACTTTGTCCCGTGCCAGTAGTTCCTCATAGCTGTACGCCCGCCAGCGCCCATCCGGGTCCGAACCTGGTTCGGCTTCTTCCGACCACGTGGGTGTGCGATCGTGGCGGTTTTCGGGATGGTAGCACGCCACGAATTCGTCCAGATCGGCGCGGGTGAGGGGATTTTGCTTGAGCGTGAAGTGCATATTGGTGCGCAGGTCGTAGATCCACAGCGTCTCCGTGGACGCCGTCTCACCACCCGCGCGCCGGTCGAAGAAAAGGACGTTCGCCTTGACGCCCTGGGCGTAGAAGATGCCCGTGGGCAGGCGCAGCAGCGTGTGGACGTCGCACTCGTGGAGCAGCTTGCGGCGTACTGTCTCGCCCGCGCCGCCTTCGAAGAGGACGTTATCGGGCACGACCACGGCAGCCCGTCCGTTGATGGCGAGGATGTTGCGCACGTGCTGTACGAAGTTGAGCTGCTTGTTGCTGGTCGAGGTCCAGAAATCCTGGCGCACGATGGTCTGCGCCTCGCGGCGGATCTCGCCCTCGTCGGTGATGAAGGTGACACTGCTCTTCTTGCCGAACGGCGGGTTGGTCAGGACCATATCGAAGTATTCACCGGGATGCGTCGCCAGCGAGTCGTCTACGCGGATGGGCGAGTGCCCGGCTTCGCCGGGAGCGCCGTTCGCCCCAATGCCGTGCAGGTAGAGGTTCATCACGCACAGCCGCGCCGTGTTGTCGACGATCTCCCAGCCGTGCAGCGCCTCGTGGTTGAGGTGTTCGTACTGGTTGCGGTTGAGCTGGTGATGATGGGCGATGAACTCGTGCGCGGCGATGAGGAAGCCGCCTGTGCCTGCCGCCGGATCGCAAACCGTGATCCCCGGTTCGGGCGCCATCACATCCACAATGGCCTGGATCAGCGGGCGCGGTGTGAAGTATTGTCCGGCTCCACTCTTGGTATCTTGTGCATTCTTTTCGAGAAGACCCTCGTAGATCTCGCCCTTGACGTCGATGTCCAGCCCGGTCCACGTCTCGTCGTCGATCAGCGTGATCAGGCGGCGCAGCTTGGCCGGGTCCTGGATGCGGTTCTGCGCCTTGCGGAAGATAACGGGGATCAGGCCGGAGCCTTTGCCGAGTTCGGTGAGGAGGGTAAGGTAGTGCCGTTCCAGTTCCGCACCTTCCAGGTTGCGCAGGCTGGCCCAGTTGTACGCCGCGGGGATGGCGCTGGGCTGCCCCCACAACTCCGCCTGCTCCTGATCCATCTTGAGGAAGAGCAGGTAGGTCAGTTGCTCGACGTAATCGCCATACGAGACGCCGTCATCGCGCAGGACGTTGCAGTAGTTCCACAGACGTTGGACGATGGTTGCGGATTCGGTAGTCATAATGATCGCTCCTTGAGCCAATGGCAGTGCTTGTATTTCTTGCCGCTGCCGCACCAACACGGATCGTTGCGACCTGGCTTTCTCGCGGGCGGTTGGGGATTCTGTATGTGCCCACCAAAACGCCGTCGCGGTTGTGTGGGAGGTGCGGGTAAAGGCAAATCCGCCAACGTCAACGGGCGTTTGACCGGCACAGTGTCCAGATCAGGAACCAGATCGTGGCACAGATCAGGGATGGGACGCGGCTGCCCGGCGTCAAAATCCAGGGTTAACGCAGCACGCAGATCGGCCAGGATTTCCGGGGTGACGTCGGCCTCCCGCCCGTGAGTCTCCGCCGTCCGCATCTGCTCCAGGCAATTCTCTAATTGGCGGCGTAACTCTTCTTCGTCCTCTTTTGCATCAATCAAGGCCAAACCGCGTTGTGTGGCCGTGGTTCCTACGTCGGTCAGCCCGTAACCGTCAAAAAAGATCGCCATGGTGTTATACGTCCAGAT
>JBJYXQ010000725.1:0-3635 GCA_046260035.1 Anaerolineae bacterium | reverse complement strand
GCTGCGACCGTGGTGCATTCTCACACCAAGTTGGAAGATTGTGAGGCGTGTATCGTTCGCTTGCGCGAAGTTGCGTCGTTGTACAATGGGGACTTCCTCGCGGGCTTCTCGCTGGATAGCGACCTTTTCGAGGCGTGGATCACCACCTGGCGCGAGAAACTCCACATCCAAGCCCTTGACATCCTCGATCATTTGGCAACATATCACGAGCAGCGTGGCGATTACGCGGAGGTCATCCGCTATGCCCAACGCCAGATTGACCTGGAACCGTGGCGCGAGAGCGCGCACCGGCAGTGGATGCGGGGATTGGCGTGTAGCGGTCAACGGGGGATGGCGTTGGCGCAGTACGAGGCCTGTCAGCGCATCCTCAAGGCGGAATTGAACGCCGAGCCGGAAGCCGTCACCACCCATTTATTTCAACAAATCCGCGATGGACACCTTTCTCTCTTAATGCCTACCGTCCCCGTCACCCTTGCGCCGCGCCCTCCTATATTCCTCGATACTGATATCGCGATTGAGTCGCCCACTTTCGTCGCCCGCGAATGTGAGTTAACGCGCATGGACGCTGCTCTACAGGCAGCCCTGAAAGGACAGGGTCATGTGCTTCTCATCGCTGGTGAAGCGGGGCAGGGAAAAACAGCCCTGATGCAGGCTTTCACCGCGCGCGCACTGGCAAAAGTACCTGACATCGTTATTGCTAATGGGCGCTGTAACGCTTACACCGGCGTCGGGGATCCGTACCTGCCTTTCCGCGAAATCCTGGAAATGCTCACCGGGGATGTGGAGGCACAATATGCTGCTGGCATCATCAGCAAAGACCATGCCCGGCGTCTCTGGAACACACTTCCCTTAACTGGGCAAGCTCTGGTGACCGATGGAGCGGATCTCATCGGCACTTTTGTTCCCGGTCTCCCGTTATTACAGCGCGCCGTCGCCTGTACCGAAACGGATATGGACTGGCTAGACCGACTACGTGCCTGTGTAGAGACGTACAGCCACAATGCCAGTACACTGCGTCAGGATGATCTCTTTGAGCAAGTCACTGCTGTGCTCCGTATCGTGGCGCGGCAGGTGCCACTCTTGTTCATCATTGACGATATGCAGTGGGCCGACGTGGGATCCATCAGCTTGCTCTTCCACCTGGGACGGCGGTTGGCCGGCAGCCGCATCCTGGTTATTGGGGCCTATCGCCCAGAGGAAATCACTTGCGGTCGAGCTAGCGAGCAGCATCCCCTGGAACCGGTTATCTATGAATTCCAACGAGTGTGGGGTGACATCGTCGTGGACTTGGGCCGCACTGAGGCGGAGCCTTTTGTTCGAGCGTTGTTGGATAGTGAAGCACACATTTTGAGCGCGGCATTTTGCGCCCGGCTCACCCGGCAGACGGAGGGGCACCCTCTCTTCACCCTTGAACTGTTGCGCGGGATGCAAGAACGCGGGGATTTGATACAGAATGCGAACGGACAATGGATGGAAGGCCCGGCTTTGGACTGGGAGATCTTGCCAGCGCGCGTGGAAGCTGCTATCGCGGAGCGCATTCACCGGCTGCCCGCGTCATTACAGGAGCTACTGCGCATTGCCAGCGTAGAGGGTGAAGTCTTCACCGCTGAAGCCATAGCACAAGCACAACGCACCGACCCGCGTGACTTTGTGACTCACTTGAGCGATACGCTGCGTCGCCGTCACCACCTGGTTCGCGCAGAGAGCATCCAATCAGTGAATGACCAACGGTTGTCACGCTATCGCTTCCGGCATATTCTGTTTCAGCGCTACCTCTACAACACACTGGATCACGTTGAACGTGCCCATCTCCATGCCCAGGTCGGCACGGCCTTGGAAACTCTACACGGTGACCAAGCGGCCGAGATCGCGCTGCAGTTGGCACTGCATTTTGAGCGCGCCGGGATGATGAGCGAGGCCGCAGAGTATTACCGGCAAGCCGGGGAACGCGCGATACGGATGTCGGCGAACGTTGAGGCAGTGGCCCACTTGAATAAAAGTATCGCCCTGCTTACGATGCTTCCCCACTCCCGAGAACGTGATGAACGTGAGTTGGCGATACAGCTTGCGATAGCTATGCCACTGACATATCTCAAAAGTTGGTCTACACCGGAAGTTATCCGCGTCGGAGATCGCGCACTGGAACTCAGTCAATCCCTCAACAATACCCAGCAACTTCTCAAATCTATGATGGTGCGGCAATCTGCCCATACTACGCTTGCTGAAAGTCACGCCGCGCTTGCCGTGGCCAAACAACGTTACAATCTTATACAGCGATTGGAAGACCCCGTGCAGATGACTTATGGACATGCCGGGCTAGCCATCACTTATATGTTCGTCGGTCAATTAACTGACAGCGTACAGCATCTAAAACAAACGATGGCCCTCTACGACATAAATGTGTACCGGCCTTTGATCGCTTCTGCAGGTTGGGATCCCGCCGTTATGGCTTTATCCGTTGGGCTTTACAGTCTTTGGTATCTCGGTTATCCCGATCAAGCTCTCCAAAAAAGTCAGCAAGGACTTTCAATAGCGCAGGAATTGGAGCATCCATTTGCCCTGGAGTTTATGCTAGGGTTTAAAGTTCGGCTTCACCGATGGCGGCATGAAGTCGCGGACGTCCAACCAATAATCGAAGCTGAGCTGAAATTGTGGCACGAACACAAAATCGAGCTGGCAAAAGCTGGCGCGATGATGGAGAAAGCCTGGACGCTCTCTGAACAAGGGCATCCTGACGAAGCCATTCCGATGTTCGAAAAGGGATTATCTGTCTGGCACAAGATCGGAATGTGCAACCATCAAACAGAATGGTTGGGTGTGCTTGCCGAAATGTATGCCAAAGCAGGACGACCGGAACAGGGCCTGGACTTGCTCGAAGAGGCCTTGGCTTTTATGCGGCAAAGTAACGAGCGCTACCACGAAGCCGAACTCTATCGCATACGCGGGCTGCTGCGTTTGCAGCAAAATAAGGATAAAACCGAAGAAGCCGAAGCTGACTTCCACAAAGCCATCGCCGCCGCACGCCGGATGGAAGCGCGGATGTGCGAGTTGCGCGCAACCATGTGCTTAGCGCGTCTGTGGCGGCAGAAGGGCAAACGCAAACAAGCGCACCAAGCGCTGGCGGAGATCTATGGGTGGTTCACGGAGGGCTTTGATACCTTGGATCTCAAAGAGGCAAAATCCTTGTTGGATGAATTGACGGTATAATGGCACAATTAACGCTTTCCCTTCTCGGTCCTTTCCAGGCCACACTGGACGACGCGCCGCTCACGAGCTTTGAATCTGACAAAGTACGCGCGCTGCTGGCTTATCTCGCCGTGGAACACGCGCGCCCGCAGCGTCGCGAGATGCTGGCGGGGCTGTTGTGGCCCGATATGGCGGAGCGCGATGCCCGCACGAACCTGCGTCACGTGTTGGCCGACCTGCGCAAGGTCCTTGGCGACCGCAATGCGGACCGTCCTTTTCTCCTTACCAACCGCCAAACGCTCCAGTTCAACGTCGAAGCCGACTACGGGCTGGATGTGCAAGCATTTACCGATGCTATCGCCGTCACAACTGCTCACACCCACACTGGCCTAGACGATTGTGAGACGTGCATCGCGCGCTTGCGCGAAGTTGCGTCGTTGTACAATGGA